>PLNZ01000228.1 GCA_003142915.1 Ignavibacteriales bacterium
TCATTCCAAGACCTACTATGAACGATACAAACATCAACGATAGTAGTTTGTTGGTCCCGGCAGGTGCATTTTTAAATTCCTTCCATATAAATACTCCCCATAATGCAGCTATCATAGTAGCTCCCTGTCCTAATCCGTAAGAGATTGCAAACCCTGCTGGCCCTGAAGCAATTATACTAAACGACATGCCTAAGCTCCAAATTACTCCGCCTAAAATTCCTATGGAATGAAGCTTAAGATTTCCTTTCATGAAATAATCAATATATTTGACCGACTCTCCATCTACAGGCTTTGCCATCATTACGCTGTTCCATATAAAATTTGATATAAAAAGGCCTGCTGAAAAGATAACAACTGCCGTATAAGGGCTTAACTTACCGGTCTCAAGATTTAAAAAGTTTTCAGACATAGATGCGGCTACAAACCTGTAAAAGAAACCCATCAAAACTCCGGCAATAATTGCAATTATAAGCCCTTTAGAAATTCTGTTGGAAGCAGCTCCGGATAATTTCAGATATGCAACAGCATCAACTATAATAGCAAAAATAACACAAGCAACACCTATAAAAAGAATTACGGGATTGCCTACAGGCGAGCCTATATAATTAGTTATTACACCCAGCGCAAGAGCCAGACCAATACCCACCGGAAATGCTACAGCCATACCGGCGATATCAATTGCAACAACCAGTAAGATATTTGATAAATTAAAGATAACGCCGCCTAAGAATGCCGACCAAAGATTTGAAGTGTCAGCCTGCCTTAAATCGGTTAAGAAACTTCTTCCCGCACTGCCTGTACTTCCCATCGTAAAAGCAAGAACAAGCGCCAGAAGAAAAACGCCTATAGCATAATCCCAATAGAATAATTGGAAACGCCACTCTTTGCTTGCCAGTTTCTGCGTATTTGCCCAGGAACCCCAACACAACATTGTAACAAAACACATGACTATAGCAACAGTGTATGACTGGACAATAACCATTTGAACCTCCAATTTTTTTTGTTTTATTTAATATTAATAATCAATTCCAAATAGATTTAATAATTTGTTAATTAAAATATTTGAATTTGTAAAACACAAATATTTTATCTTATCATAAATTATTAAACTTCTTCCAAGGTCATTTTTATTTTACCTAATCTTATGAATTATTGTCCTTACTTTAGAAGTAGTAATCGTTATTGGCGTGGTAAGAGAAGAAACATTATTGGCAAAATCGTACGCTTGAACCTGATATTTGTATATAGTGTTTGAAGTCAAACCAGTATCTATAAACTCTGTAAGCGGAATAGAATTCCTTCTGACACCATCTGATCTGGGTACTTGTTTTTTACAAATCATTATTTCATTACGATATATATAATACCCGCATACTCCTATATTATCAGTAGAAGCATTCCAACTCAATGCAACATTCCCATTAGTTTGAAGTACTGCATTAAATTGAGATGGTTCAGTCGGTGAAGAAGTTTCAAGAGAGCCATTTTTAATATAATCTATATATGTAGCATGATAACCGGGATCAGTATTATAAGGGCTATCATAATGACAATATGCAAATGTAATATAATCTTCTACATAAGGCTGTTCTATTTTCATTTGTGCGACAAAACGATCAATAGTTGCAGATGTCCAATCATGATGATCAAATGTCTCAACGTCTGACCAAAACTTCATCCCCGGTTTTGTTTCAACGGCCTCGCGAAGAGCAGCAAACCAGTCTGCTACCTCAGATAACTTTAACCCGCCCGCGCCCACACAATCTTGCGGAGCAAATATATCTCCCGCAGTAGTATGTATACCGGCAAATACATTCTTCCACATCAATTTATAGGCTTCAGGTGTTCCAAATTCAGAATTCATAAACGGACACCACATAAACGGAAGTTTTTCATTTGTCGAAATAAGATGATCTAGTTGTATATTCATTGCATGAATAAGTACATTTTGTTGGATAGGAGAAAGATTCACATTTGCAACTTCATAAACCCAATACCAGCCGTAAAATGCAGAAGGATATTTTTTTTTATACAGGTNNATTAACCATATCCCGACCGTTCAAGCCTTTAGCCATTTCTGTATTTGGCAGATTTGAAGGATAAAGTGTTTTAGTGCTCTTACCCGGGTCAGGTGAACTTTCTGCAACAGCTCCAATAATAAGATAATGCATGCCTGCTTCTTTCATGGCGCTAAATTCATCCTGCCACCTGGCATCTGTCCATGAGCCGCAAAGTTCTGCCTGAATAAAGGAACCGTCTGCCACAGCTTTACTTGCACCGGCTATACTATATGCGGGCGCCGGCAGAAAAGATAAGACAAATATAAAGACAAGAAACAGCAGTCTTTTCTCAATGAAGATTACCTGATTTACAAAGGCACCATTGATAACTTCTTTTTTTATTCCCGTTATTACATTCATGAATTATTTCCTGTTTTTGAATAAATAAATGCTATAATTAGAAAAATCGATAGCAGAAAGCCGGGTTGAATGGAATACTATCATTTTGTAATAATGACGGGCTATTAGGCAGCTCTATTCGTCCTTCTTTTTCACCGGAACCTTTAATTACACCGCTAAATATTGGTTCGCTTTTTTTACCAAAGCAATTAACCGCCAATACCTTAATATAATAATCCTTTTCATATGACAGGCTGAAGGGAGCAAGTACACTATCTGCCCTATAAATGGTTTTTATCAGTACCGAGTCCATTTCATCCGTGTTCGCATGAAGATAAAAGTCTGATAGAGTTGATATAGTTGAAATTACACTGCCCGTAGACTTATCAATAAATGATATTTGATAACTATACACCATATCGGCGTCTATTGCCTGCGTAAACTGAAATTGATATTTTTGATTATGTTTAATATTCTTTAATATTTCTTTAACACTTGCTCCGGCGGGAAAAACAGGAGCTGCCTTACCAAAGGTTTCAGCTTCCTGAACCGGTGTATAATAAAGCAATTGTGATTTATCTATTTTAGGCGACGGTATCAGCCAGGGCGTCTTAATTTCTTCTTTATTTGCAAAGTCCATTCTGGTTATTTTAACATTGTTATTTTTATCAACTTCAACGTAAAGGCCTTGAGATGTTTCTTGTGCTTCGGCCGTTTCATAACCGCTTGCAATATCAATGAAAGTATTTCCGTTTTCATCATCCTTAGAATGATTGGAACAATAATATGTTGAACCTATGCCGATAGTTGTAAAGTCTCTTTGCCAGATGCTCCTCTCATCATTTTCCGGGAAGTGGAGATGACCGCAAAAGAAAATAACCTGGGGATAATCTTTAAATACACTATACAGATCACTTCCATTCCAATATGCGCCCTCATTACTGCCCAAATTTGTTCCCGTAATGTTGGGGTGAGATGTAACAAAAATAGGCTTCCCCGGACGATTTGCTGCCGCTTGCACAAGTTGGGCTTTCAACCATGTAATATCGCTGGCAGCATATTTTACTCCTCCGTCATATTGGGCACAATAAACTGCAATAAAATCATAACCATTAACTACTGTATGATAATTCCCGGCTTTAATTTCTTCGTTTGTTGCTCCATGATATGTCTCATCACCGAAAACATCTCTAAATNNAAGATGATTATAGTATTCATGATTTCCTAAAGCAAATACAAATCTTGTCTTAGTTAAATCTATTTTACTATTATCAATAACTCGTTTTAGTTCAACTACCTGATCTGGTATTCCGTAATCTGTTAAATCACCGGAAATAAGAAGCGCATCAAGATTTCCATTAGCTTTTTTATTAAGCTGATCAAGAGCCTCTGCAAGTTTTTTTGTAGGTATAGCATCCTTCCATTGAATGTGGGTATCTGAAATAGCTGCAAATTTCAATACTACATTGTTTTCATCAAATTGCACAGGAGGCAGAGATATTGGCAATAGACCATTTATATTTTTACTATCATCATTCTCTTTTTGACTCAACTCATTATTATTATTAACTACATATTTATTACTATCGCCAGCTAATGTGTTAATTGACGAATTTAAGAATATTATAAATACGACTGCTAGTGTTGTTATAAATATATTTCTCATTAATATTACTTCTTCATTCATATTTTTATAATTTTTAAGAATCACAAAGATAACGTCCTATTTTATAAGCATCATTTTCTTAGTTTCTGTATAACTTCCTGCTTGAATCTTGTAGAAATATACACCTGAAGACAATCTGGAAGCGTTGAAAAAAACGCTGTATTGACCTGCATTTTGTTGTTTATCAACTAAGGTTGCAACTTCTCTACCTAATAAATCGTAAACTTTTAAAACAACTTTTCCAAATGAAAGAACATTGTATTGAATTATAGTAGTTGGGTTAAAAGGATTTGGATAATTTTGGAATAATGAATAATTACCCGGAATTTCTTTTTCCGTTTCTATACCGGTAACATCATTATTGCGAACTTCATACTCATCATCAAATATCCACGAGCCGCCGGGCGTTACCCTGTATTTGACATATCTTGCTCCCACAGCGCTGGATAGAGTATTAATACATTTGTAAGAAGAAGCCAATGTACCGGGAGGAATATTAGGAAGCGTTAAATTTCCTACATCTGTAAAGTTAACATTGTCCGTGGAGACTAATACATCGATTTGCGCAGGTAAATAAACAGAGGAGGCAATATACAGATAATCGGCAATGAACTGCTGCACAAGTTTGTCCCTACCCAAATCAATTACAACATCCCTCGGAGTTTCGTTCGTATCATAAACTCCTTCCCATGCAGGATCTCCTTTGGAAGCGATACGGGCATAACTTCCATCAGTCAGTTTTGTATTATTTTCATCGGGATAACTTGCATTTGCCGGTATCGAAACAGTATAAGAACAGCCGCCGGAAATTTTATTGGGAAGAAATACTGAATTGCCTGTATTTATAGTAATCTGGGAAGTCGAATCTGAAATATTACCAGCAAAATCATACGCCTTTACATAATATGTATAATTAGTGCTCGAGTTCAAACCTGCATCAGTCAAACTTGTAACCAAAGGAGTACTTTTTGTCGCACCATCTAGTCTGGAGACTTGTTTTTTACAAATCTCTATTCCATTGCGATATATATAATATCCACACACACCTATACTATCCTTAGAAGCATCCCAATTCAGTGCTACATTTCCGTTAGTCTGGAGTATTGCCGTAAAGTTTGCCGGTATTGTCGGTGGTGTTGCCTCAAGCGTTCCTGTATTGAGATAATCGACATAGGTCGCTTGAAAACCAGGGTCTATATTGTTAGGACTTTGATAGTGGCAGTATGCAAATGTCATATAATTATCTACATACGGTTGTTCTATTTGCATTTGCTTTATAATACGATCCCATGTTGCGGAGGTCCAATCGCTTTCAATAAATGTTTCAACATCTGACCACATTACTAATCCCGTTTTTGTATTGACAGCCTGGAAGAGAGATGCAAACCAACTTGCTAAATTACTTAAATTTAGTCCCCCAGCACCTATACAATCTTGTGGGCAGAATATATCCCCCGTAGTGGTGTGCAATCCGGAAAGAACATTTTGCCACATGGCTTGGTAAGCTTGGGGTGTGCCATCACTTGAATTCATAAACGGGCACCACATGAATGGAAGCTTTTCATTTGTCGATGATAAATGATCTAATTGTATATTCATTGCAGTCATTAGTTCGTTCTGCTGTGCTTCTGTTGAAAAGCTTACATTATCTACTTCATAAGCCCAATACCATCCATAAAATGCAGTCGGATACTTGCTTTTATAAAGGCTCCAAACTTCATCACATACCTTATTATCAAATTCCATTTGATTGTATAACCATGTTGTGTCAGCGCCATGGGCACTCCACCAAAGATCATTTGAACTTATACCTATAAAAACTTTTATTCCGAAAGTTTCTGCATTCCTCAAACATATATCAACCATATCCCGACCGTTAAGACCGCTATCCAATTCCGTATTTGGCAGGGTTGAAGGATAAAGTGTTTGAGTTATTTCACCAGCAGTACATTCAGCAACGGGACCAATAACAAGGTAATGCATTCCAGCATTTTTCATCGCCGTAAATTCCTGCTGCCACCTTGCGTCGGTCCAGGAGCCACAAAGCCATGCCTGAACAAATGAACCATCTGCCACGACTTTACTTGCACCGGACATTGCAATAGTTGACATCATTATTAAAAACAAACAAAGTACCCCAATAAAAAACGACTGTCTTTTCCCAAAAGTATTTGTTTGACTCATATGGACGCACCTGAAAACTTTATTTTGCATTTTTTTTACTTCTTTCAAAATATTTATTTTTAATTTTCAGCAAAAAATATTGCGAAGAACTTCTGTATCATTTAACTTCTTACCTTCATCAACTTACCACTTAATATTTTTTAGTATTTTAAAGGTTTTCACTAAACCTTAAAGGTCTGCAATGAGTTATTTCAACAAGACCATTTTATTGTGGCTATATAACTGCTTAATAATATAAAAATGTTGTCCAAGACTTTTTTGAAAATATTTATCTTGGACAGATTTGTTACTTGTCCAAATGTTCGATTATTCTTTTCTTAATTCTTTATTTTTCTACTATATTTCATTTACTTCTTTTGTTTTTTTCTTCAGGCTTATTGTTTTGTTTGTAATAATCGGTTTTGCCCAAATTCCAATACTAAAAATATAGCCGAGTGCTAAGTAAATAATGAACATACCTATCCTTAAACCGAACATATCTCCTATCCATCCAATAATTATTTGAATAGTTGCTCCGCCTATTATCGCCGTACATAATATTCCCGCAAAGGAGCCATGATGATTATCTATTGAGTTCAATGCTAAAGAAAAAACTATTGACCACATTACCGAAAGTGAAAAGCCTACCATAGGAAAGGCAATTAATGCAGCACTGCCGGGTCCAAATAATGCGGTAGATAAAAATATTACTGTCAAAATAACGGCTCCTAATAATATCTTTCTGCTATCAAAAAGTTTTAATAACCCTAAGCCAATCAAACAGCCTATGGATAACATTCCCCAGAACCAACCAACAATTGAAGCGCCAACAGTTAGAGGATCATAATTATGATATGTATAAAGAAATTTAGACAGCCAATAGGAAACACCCTGCTCTGTTCCTACATAAGTAAAAATTCCGATAAAATACAGTATCACTGTTTTTTGCTTGAATAAATTCTTATATACCTCCCACGTACCTGCTTTTTCATCTTCTTTTCTTTCAACAGCCGGGAAATGGGAAATAGAAATAATAACTACCATTATTAAAGTTATTAATGCAAATATCCAATACAGTGAAGTCCAGAGAAGGTTAGCAGAAACCAGCTTAGAGAAAACAAAATTTAAAATGTTCTCATCTTGGTTTTGCCCAAGACTTCTTACGAGGTAGACCAAAAACAGCGGGGCAATGAATGAAGCGCCTCCAAAGATTGATTGGGCCAAAACAGAGTTGAAAGCAAAA
>PLNZ01000023.1 GCA_003142915.1 Ignavibacteriales bacterium
TTGCTACGGTTTCTTCGGGCCTATTCCCTCAACCGTTCTTGATAAGAAAAAGTATTTTTTTATAAAAGTTTACAACTCTGATTGCAAAGATAAAATAAAAGTTATTAAATGCAACTATTAGAAATTAATTATGCGTTCTTTTCTTAACGTAAGAAAANNTTTTTTAACGCAATTATTTTATATGCGCAATTTCAAAATCATATTAGAATAAATGTTACAGAATTCATACAAAAAAAACTTGCTTTCACAGAACACTTGACATGAAGTAATCTTTCTTTTACATTTGCAATTAAGATTATGAAAAACAGAAAAACAAATACCGGAATTAAATTAAGCGCATGCTCATGTTGTTGCACTATGGATATATATGTGTCACCGGAGGACTTTGTTTAAAACTATAATCGTATTTAATAATTTTTATATAAAAGCCCTTCGATATCGAAGGGTTTTTTAGTTTAAACACATTGAGAACTATTTCAACAATAATATAAAGGTGTAAAAATGAAGTACAACAACATACTCGAAACAATTGGAAATACGCCGCATGTTAAAATCAATAAGTTATTCGGCAGCAAACACGAAGTATGGGTTAAATTGGAAAAATCCAATCCCGGCGGAAGCATCAAGGACAGAATTGCTTTATCAATGATTGAAGATGCAGAGAAAAAAGGTATTCTAAAAAAAGACAGTGTTATTATTGAACCGACTTCAGGAAACACCGGTATAGGTTTAGCATTGGTTGCGGCAGTGAAAGGTTACGAATTAATTTTGGTTATGCCCGAATCCTTTTCAATTGAAAGAAGAAAACTAATGGCAGCTTACGGTGCAAAACTTGAGTTAACTCCCCGTGAACTTGGAATGAAAGGCGCAATTGCTAAAGCTACTGAACTTGCAGCTTCAAATCCTAAAGCATGGATTCCCCAACAGTTCGAAAATCCCGCGAATATTGAAGCTCATTTTAATTTTACAGCTCAAGAAATCTTAAAAGATTTTCCCGAAGGTTTTGATTATTTAATTACGGGCGTTGGAACCGGCGGGCACATTACCGGTGTTTCAAGAGTATTGAAGAATAAATTCCCCAATATTAAAATTTTTGCTGTTGAGCCGGCTTTATCCCCCGTTATTTCTGGCGGTCAACCAGGTCCCATCCTATTCAAGGAATCGGACCTGGATTTATTCCGGCTAACCTTGATAAAACTTTGCTGGACGCTGTGATTACAATTACCAAAGAAGAGGCATTTGAATATGCTCAAAGAGCGGCAAAAGAAGAAGGAATTTTTATAGGCATTTCTTCCGGTGCATCTTTAGCTGCAGTGGCAAAGAAACTTAGTGAAACATCCGAAAAGAAACGGGTTCTTACTTTTAATTACGATACTGGTGAAAGGTATTTATCAATCGAAGGATTGTATTAATCTGTAAACCAATGAAATAATAAATAATGATAATATCAATGCTAAATAACTCAGATAGTCTAATAACATCAGCATGCTGTTGTATGGAAGCAAATATTCCGATGAAGGACTTTGTCTAAGATTAATAAAATATTATTATCAAAGCCCTTTAAGCGACAGCACGAAGGGCTTTTTACTTTTAAATCATAACTAAAGGAGTATAAAATGAGCAAAACAGAACGCAATTACAGATTCGAAACTTTACAATTACATGCAGGGCATGTACCCGATGCAGTTACAAAATCAAGAGCCGTTCCAATTTATCAGACTTCTTCTTATGTTTTTGACAATTCGGACCATGCAGCAAATCTTTTCGGATTAAAAGAATTCGGAAATATTTACACCCGTATTATGAATCCCACCACTGCTGTTTTTGAAGAAAGGATTGCAAAACTTGAAGGCGGAGTAGCAGCATTAGCTACGGCATCGGGTCAAGCGGCTCAATTTATTGCAATAAGCACTATTGCTGAGGCGGGTGATAATATAGTTTCGACCAGCTTTTTATATGGCGGTACTTATAACCAATTTAAAGTGACTTTTAAGCGTCTTGGTATTGATATAAAATTTGTAAACAGCAATGTTGCCAAAGATTATGAAAAATATATTGATGAAAAAACAAAAGCAATATACATTGAAACAATTGGTAATCCGGGATTAAACATTCCCGATCTTGAAGCTTTTGCAAAACTAGCTCACTCACATAATATTCCTTTAGTAGTTGATAATACATTTGGAGCAGGAGGATATATAGTTAGTCCGATAAAATATGGTGCTGATATTGTAGTGCATTCTGCAACAAAATGGATCGGCGGTCATGGGACTTCAATAGGCGGAGTCATTGTCGATTCAGGAAAATTTAATTGGGGTAATGGTAAGTTCCCCATTTTTACAAATCCAAGTCCTGGTTATCACGGATTAAAATTCTGGGAAGTATTCGGTGATAAAGGGCCATTTGGAAATATTGCGTTTATTATCAGAGCTAGGGTAGAACAATTAAGGGATCTCGGCGCAAGTGTCAGTCCGTTTAATTCCTTTTTATTTATTCAGGGATTGGAAACTCTTTCATTACGTGTTGAAAGACATAATGAAAATGCATTAAAACTTGCCGTCTGGTTAAAAAAACATCCTAAAATTTCATGGGTGAATTATCCCGGATTGGAAGAGCATCCGGATCATGCAATTGCTAAAAAATATTTCCGAAAAGATCTTTACGGAAGCATAATAACATTTGGAGTTAAAGGCGGAGCTGAATCAGCAAAAACATTTATTAACAACGTTCAGCTTTCTAGTTTATTAGCCAATGTCGGCGATGCAAAAACTCTTGTAATACATCCTGCTTCGACAACTCATCAGCAGCTATCCGATTCCGAACAGAAAGAAAGCGGGGTCATTCCGGAACTTGTAAGAGTTTCAGTGGGTATCGAACATATAGATGATATAATTGAAGATTTTGAAATA
>PLNZ01000310.1 GCA_003142915.1 Ignavibacteriales bacterium
GGAGCAGGTAAGATAATATGAAGATAATTGTTGCCTTTTTGTTATTTACATGTATTTCCTTTGCGCAAAACGATTACATAAGTGTTGACGATCCTGTTTATAATTTTCTTGAAAGGATGGAAGTTCTTCATATAATACACGGCTATAATTCATTTGAATTGCCCAAATCGAGAAAAGATATAGCAAAGTATCTAAAACAAGTTATTGCATCTGAAAGCAAGCTGGACGTAACCGACAGCAAGATTCTTCAGGATTTGGAGGTACAATTTGAATTTGAGCTTTATGGTACTCTTCAAAATTCACAGGCTATAATCGGGCATGGCAATTATGATTTGTTTTCACAAAATGACAAATATTTTTTAGCTTATACAGATTCAAATAAAACAGATATATTTATTAATTTATTAGGTGAAGGGGAAGGTCTTTTCCTAAATGATTTTCAAAATCATAACAATCTTTCAGCATCGCTTGGCGTGATCGGCGGAGAAATATCAGGATCATTTCTTAATCATTTTGGCTTTTTTTTATCCGGTACCGACGGGAATGTCTTTGGAAATAAACTAGTTGCCGATTCATTAAGAGAAGACATCCGCCAGAATTATAAGTTTAATGAAAGACCAACTGCTGCATTCTTTGATCAAACATTAGGATACTTAACTGCTGATTTTGATATGTTAAGAATTAAATTCGGCCAGGACAAATTAAGAATAGGTTATGGACCGATGAAATCTATAATTGATGATAACTCGCCTCCGTTTACTTATCTCGGGTTTGATATCAGTTATAGCTTTTTTACATTCTCTTATTTTCATGGACAACTATTAGGTAATGAAACACTTACTAATGATTCAGTTGCCGGTTCAACATATAATGTTGAGCAAAAATATATTGGCTATCATAGGATCGGGTTCGATTTATCAGACGTACTAAATGTCGGCGCCGGAGAAATGATTATTTATGGCGATAGGGGAATTGATCTTTCGTATGTAAACCCATTTGCTTTTTATAAATCAGTTTCAACCGCAGACCAGGACAGGGATAATTCATTTCTTTTCTTTGATGTCAACGACAGATCAATAAAGGGAATGAAAATATACAGCACGCTTTTAATTGACGATATGGATTTTTCCAAGCTGGGTACCGGATGGTATGGCAATCAGACCCTTTTTGACTTTGGAATTTTTTCTTCAAACCTGTATAATATTTTACCGGCAGACGTTACAATTGAATATACAAGGGTAGACCCTTATGTGCATACCAACCGGAGGAATAATAATAATTTTACAAATTTTGGTTATGACATGGGTTCAGGTTTGCAGCCTAATAGCGAACTATTTCTCGGAGAAATTAATTACAGATTTAACTATAGAACAAATCTTGATGTAAGCTTTAAATATATACTTCACGGAGCCAATCCGGTCTTAACTGACGGCACAATAATTAATGTGGGCGGTGATGAATCACTTGGTCACCGTTCATTTGATGCACTTGGTGCAAGAATTTTGGCTGGTGATTTGGAATACTCAAGGATTACAACCGCTTCTTTAACTTATGAACCTGTCAAGCAGTATATTTTTAGTCTAAAACTGGTCTATTTAAATGAATCGCTTGAAAATTCCGTATTTGAAAATCAACTTCAAACTTTTATAAATTTATCTGTAAAATTATAACCGGAAATTATTTTCTTATGAAGCTGGGAAAAACAAATATTTCTTATTCTTTCATAATCCTAACTATTGGAATTATCCTTGGAATATTAATACAAAAAGTTTTTCCCGATGATAATTTAAGAGACAGTATATTAAAATTTAATGACGTTTTTACTTATACTGATAAATACTATGTTGATAATGTTGACACTCAAAAGTTGGTAACTGCCGCAATAAACGGTATGTTAAGTAAACTGGATCCTCATTCGGTATATATACCTGAAAGCCAAATGGAATCTGTTGAAGATTCATTCAAGGGTGATTTTGAGGGGATTGGGATTGAATTCCAAATACTAAATGATACTCTTACAGTAGTTTCTCCAATCAGCGGCGGACCAAGTGAAGCGCTTGGTTTACAACCCGGTGATAAAATTCTAACTATTGATGACAAAAGCTCTATTGGTTTAAACGATGATGAGGTCAGGTCTAAATTGCGTGGCAAGTCCGGGACAAAAGTCAGTATTACTATAACAAGATTCGGAACTATGTCTTCGATTAGATATGAAATAACAAGAGCGAAAATTCCATTATATTCTGTAGATTCTCATTTCATGTATAACAGTGAAACCGGTTATCTATCCTTATCAAGATTTTCCGAAACTACTTATGATGAGGTAAATAAAAGTTTAGCTGATCTGAAGGCACAAGGGATGAAGCAATTAATCCTTGATTTGAGAAACAACCCCGGCGGATTATTAAATCAAGCTGTTGATATATCAAATTTATTTATAACCGATAACAAAAAGATTGTTTATACAAAAGGAAGATGTTCAGAATTTAATGAGGAGTATGCTGCTTCAAAGAAAGCACCTTATAAAGACCTCCCTGTTGTAGTTTTGGTAAATTCAGGAAACGCTTCCGCAAGTGAAATTGTCGCCGGAGCTATGCAGGATTGGGATAGGGCATTAATTGTAGGTGCAGCTACCTTTGGCAAAGGACTTGTTCAAAAACAGTTCCTATTGACAGATAACTCTGCACTTCGTTTAACTATTGCGAGATATTATACTCCTTCAGGAAGATTGATACAAAGAGATTATGAAAATCTAAAAGATAAAAATGAGTATTATAAAGAAGCCGGTAAGAGCGATGAAAAAAGCGGAGATAATATTGAGCATACTGCTGAAAAAGATTCGTTAAAGCCCAAATTTAAAACTGCCGGCGGCCATACTGTTTACGGCGGTGGGGGAATAACTCCTGATTTTATTATCAATAGTCCGGCACTTTCAGATTATACCACTGCTTTATTAAAAGATAATGTTTTTTATCAATTTGTTCTGAATTATCTTGATGATAATAAAAAGAAAATTGATGCTGAATACGGCAATAAGATCAATGATTTTGTTAAATATTTTTCTTTTAGGGATAGAGAGATAAAAGATTTTATTGAATTTGCGCAAAGCAAAGGGATTAAATTTTCAGAGAAAGATTTCCAACAAGATAAAGATTACATTTCGGCAAGATTGAAGGCAGAAATTGCCAGAACTTTTTGGAAAGATAATGGCTGGTACCGCGTATTACTCGAGAGCGATAATCAATTCCAAAAGGGCATAACCTTGTTTAATGAATCCAGAGAACTTACAAAATCAAAATGACACATCCATTAAAAATCCTGTTTATTATTTCTTTAATTGGCTTATTTGCTTATATATATCTTACTCCCGCTCAGATATATACTGTTAACTTCATTTCGGATAAATATTTGGAGGTCGGAGAGGAACTTACTTATGTAGTAAGTTACACGTTTATAAAATTTGGTGAAATAAAAATAATCGTCAAGGGTAAAAAAGTTATTGACGGTCAAAACTATTATAGTACAATTGCATATATTGATTCATATTCCGGAATTCCCTTTGTCAATTTACACATGATATATGAAACCTTTATGAACCCTAAATATTATTCAACTTTTTTCCGGGGAATAGTAAAAAAAGAAGAATATACTACTTTTACAGAATATTATACCGATTATGGTAAATCTAAAATTAGAATTAAAAAAGGGAAGGTAAAACCATATCAATTATGGACGGATTCAACGACTTCCGAAAAACAGGAATTTCAGGACGGTCTTTCCATACTGTATTTTGCAAGAATGTTCAGTGGAAGCGGTAATTCTGTAAACCTTCTGTGTTTTGTTAATGAAAAAAAAAGTTATACCAATATGACTTCATATACACAGGTTACCGGTGTATCAATTAATGCAATAGATTATGACGTATCATGTGTAAGGCTTGACGGCACAATGAATTTTGTAAGTGTTTTTGGCCTTACCGGGTACTTTGAAGGCTGGTTTACTAATGATAATGCATCTATTCCTATTTTAGCAAAATTAAAAGTAATAATAGGCAATGTAAGGGTTGAATTAAAATCATGGAAGAGACCGGGATGGATGCCTCCGAAATTCAAAAAAAGTTAAATAATGAGATAAAACTTTTTCTCTACCTTAATTCATTTCCCAAAATACCAAATAATGTATTTTTAGCATCAGGTGTGAAAATTATTGGTGATGTTGAAATTGGAGCATAATCATGTGTTTGGTACAACACAGTGATTAGAGGAGATGTTAATTATATTAGAATCGGCACTATGATTAATATTCAGGATTGTTTTATAGTGCATGTAACCAACGGTATGTATCCTTTAAATATAGGCAGTATGGTTACTATTGGTAATTCGGTAATATTGCATCGTTGCATAACTAAAGATTTATGTCTTTTAGGAATGGGCACGATAGTTCTAGACGGTGCTGTGATGGAAGGAAAAGCCTTAGTCGCGGCTGGTTCTGTGATTAGGTCGAATTTTATTGTCCCAAGCGGCAAACTGGTTACCGGAGTTCCGGCAAATATCGTACGTGATTTATCTGATAATGAAATGAAAGAGTTTGAAAAATCAGCAGAGCGATATAGAAAATACACTGAAATAGCAATTGAATCTTTAAGGAATATTAAAAAGTAAAATGTTTTTAAAATTTTGGGGTACACGCGGTTCGATACCTGTACCTGGAAATAGCACAATAAAATATGGTGGAAACACTCCTTGCGTTGAAGTGAGGAACAACGAAAAAAAATTAATTGTATTAGATGCTGGCAGCGGACTTAGAGAGTTGGGCAAACACATAGCTCAAAACGGTCATGAAGATTCTATCCATATTTTTATAAGTCATTATCATTGGGATCATATACAGGGAATCCCTTTTTTTATGCCTTTATATGAAAAAAGTAATACAATTACTTTTTATGGCGAAGAATTTAACGGCAAGAAAGTGAAAGAATTACTGGGACATCAAATGGCATTAAATTACTTCCCGATTAATATCGATGAAGTCGGAGCAAAAACAAGCTTTGTAGAAATTAAAACAAATTCTGTTTACCAGATCGGAGATGTTAAAGTAGAGACACGTCGTGCAAATCATTCTTCACCCACTATAACATTTAAGTTTACCGAAGGGAAGAAAAAAATAGTCTATATGACTGATAATGAATTGCATTTGAGAGACTCTCCCCATGAATATTCTGCAATGGAAATATTGGAAAAAAATAAAGAATTAGTTGAGTTCTGTTCCGGTTGCGATTATTTAATCCATGATTCTATGTATGATGAAATTTCAGTTTTGGGGAAAAGAGGCTGGGGACATACAGGCAATATTACACTGGCGTATTTCAGTATACTATCGAAAGTTAAAAATCTCGTTTTGTTCCATTACAATCCTGATTATAGCGACGAAAAAATAGATGCCCTATTAAAAGAGACACTTTCTGTTTTGAATAGTGAAAATTCCGGTATAAATTGCATTGCTTCAAAAGAAGGAATGTGCATAGAACTGTAGTATGTTCTATTTTTTTATTTGGAATTGTATTTAACGTGGTTAAGAACTTACAAGTTAATATTAGGGGTAATATAGCCTTAGAAAAACTTAGTATTCATAAAATAGTTCATTATCTAAAAAATGAACTAAATTTCAATATATCATCACTTCCCATAAATTTTATTCATTCAGATGAATTGACTGAGATCAACCTGAATTATTTAAAACATTACTATTCTACTGATATTATTACGTTCAATTATACTGGAAATCACAAGTTATTAGACGGCGAACTTTATATTTCCGTTGAAGATGCCGATTATAATGCCAAGAAGTTCGGAGTTTCTAAAAATGATGAGTATTTCCGACTTATTATACATGGCATTTTGCATTTATTAGATTATGATGATCTTAAGAAAAGTGATAAATTAGTAATGAAGAAATTAGAGAATAAGTTGCTTAAAAAGTTTCAAAACAATCAATAATCAAAAGAAATTAGATGTCATCGGAAATTGTAAAGGTTCTTGAAACCATTGTGCAGGCGATAAATGAGAATTATTCTTTCGAAGATGTGGAACGTTCACTACATCTTGAAAATAAGAAGGAAATGACATTAATCGCTGCAGCTTATAGCTGGATTTATGAAAAAAAATTGAGAGAATTGTATCTATCCAAAGCTTTAAACCGGCAATCTTCAAAAAGCCTAAGAGTATTGTCCGAAAATGAATTATATATAATTGGTTTGAAAAATTATGACTATATTTTACATTTTTATAACATAGGTTTAGTAAATAATAGTGAAATTGAAATGATTATTGATAATATAATGACGTTTCCTGAAGAAATAAGAACTAAGGAAAGCATAAATTTGTTAATTCTTTCGGTAATTTTGGATATAGACAGGGTTTCTCTTCCGGGAAGCAGATACACGCTGTATTCTTCAGACACAATAAATTGAGAAAGCGATATTTGTAGAATGACTAAAAATTTGGTATTAGTAGAATCTCCTTCAAAAGCTAAGACAATAAATAAGTATTTGGGTAAGGACTATATTGTAGAAGCTACGGTCGGTCATATAAGAAATTTACCTAAAACTAAATTAGGAGTTGAGATAGAAAATAATTTTCTGCCTCAATACGTAACTATTAGAGGAAAAGGAGATACAATAAAAAAAATTAAGTCGTTGGCATCAAAAAGCAAAAATATATACATTGCAACTGACCCTGACCGTGAAGGTGAGGCCATTGCACAGGATGTTGCTGATATTTTAAATCCCGATTCCCGTTCAAAGATTTATCGTGTACTATTTAACGAGATAACAAAGAGCGGTGTTGAAAAAGCTATGAAATCACCCCGCAGCATAGATGAATATCTTGTCTCCTCTCAACGTGCACGCAGAGTTATGGACAGGATTATCGGGTATAAAATAAGTCCTTTCTTGTGGAAAGCAATCATTGAAATGTCCGGTAATACTGCGTTGTCTGCCGGCAGGGTTCAGTCCGTTGCATTAAAATTAATATGCGATAGAGAATCCGAAATAGAAAAGTTTATCAAAATTGAATACTGGTCTATCTGGGCGGTTTTTAGTACTGAAAAGGGTGAGCCTTTTAAGGCAAAACTTTTTAGTATTGGTGGAAAAGATATAAGTCTGCAACAAAATCCGGTAATGTCTGATGAGGAATGGCGGGAGTTTTTATCTCAATACATTGCACTTTCAAATGAAAAAATAACTGCGGAATTTTATAACAGGATAAAGGCAATTGAGCATTATGTAATATCCAATATTTCCAAAAGGAATACTAGAAGAAACGCACCACCTCCTTTTATTACCAGCAGCCTGCAGGCAGAGGCATCCGGAAGGTTGAAGATGAGACCAAAGCAGACAATGATGCTGGCTCAGAAATTATATGAAGGTATTGAACTTGGTAAAGAAGGCTTGCAAGGACTTATAACTTATATGCGAACCGATTCGACCAGAATTAACGATGATATGATAACATCAGTACGCGGGCATATAAACGACTCTTATGGACGCGATTATGTACCTGAAACACCAAATATTTTTGAGAAGAAGAGTAAAATTAATGTCCAGGATGCACATGAAGCTATAAGACCTACCTTCTTAAAGTTTACTCCAAAATTTGTTAAGGAGTTCTTAGATAATAAAACCTATAAGCTTTATGAGTTAATCTGGAACAGATTCATAGCTTCTCAAATGAGCCCAGCTTTAATGGAAACTACGGTTGTAGAAATTTCTGCTGATGAATTTGTATTCAAGGCTTTCGGTACGGCCGTAAAATTTAACGGGTTCCAGCAAATATATGAAGATATAATCGAGAAAAAAGAAAATGCCGATGAAAAAGAAGAATATAGAAACGAAACTATACCGCTTGGTTTGGAAAAGGGTAATAAGCTAAATCTCGATGAATTGAAAAAGACACAACATTTTACAAAGCCCCCGGCAAGATTTTCAGAAAGTACCCTAATAAAGGAACTTGAGAGTAAAGGAATAGGCAGACCAAGCACATATTCCTTAATTGTTGGTACAATACAGGATAGAAAGTATGTCGATCAAGTAGATCGTAAATTGATTCCTTCAAAACTCGGCCGGGAAGTAAATACAATACTTGTTAAAAACTTTCCGGCAATTATAAATGAAGATTTTACTGCGGCAATGGAAAATGAACTCGACCAGATTGCTCAAGGTGAAATAGGATATGTAAAAGTGTTGAATGATTTTTACACGCCATTTGCCGAATCTTTGAAAAATGTCGAAAATAATTTTGATAAAATACTCTGCGATATTTGCGGGCATGAAATGATTATAAAAGTAGGCAGGTTTGGTAAATATTTAGCATGCAGCCACTATCCGGACTGTAAGAATATAAAATCTTTTAAGGAAGTTTTCGCACAAAATCAAGAGCCGGAATACACTGGTGACACCTGTGAAAAGTGTGGTTCAAGAACGGTTTTTCGTAACAGTAAATTCGGAAGATTTATTGGGTGTGAAAGATATCCTGACTGTGATTATATTAAGAACATTACTTTAGGCGTTCAATGTCCAAAATGTAAAGAAGGCGAGATTATCGAGAGAAAATCTAAACGCGGAAAGTTATTCTATGGCTGTTCGCGCTTCCCTGAATGCGATTACGTAAGCTGGTACAAACCTGTCCCGCATCAGTGTGTAAACGGCGATTCTGAATTTATGGAACATAGATATTCCGTGAAAAAAGGGAATTACTTGAAGTGCCCTAAGTGCAGTGAAGAAGTAATTATAGAAGAAGTTGAAGAAGTAGAAAAAGAATGATGAAAATAAAGCAGGCGGCAGATGAATTCCTGGAAGAGATTAAAAGTGTAAAACGGTATTCACCGAACACAATAAAATCTTATTCGGAAGACATTTGTGATTTTCTGAAATATTGTGAAGTATATTCTAAGCTCTTAGTACAGGATGTATCGGAAAGATTCCTGAAATCTTTTTTTATGGAACTGAATGAAAAAAAATTAGAGAAGAGATCAATCTCAAGAAAGCTTTCAACTTTAAGGGGGATGTTTAAGTTTTGCTATCAAAGGAATTATATCAGGTCTAATCCATCGGCATCGATATCCAACCCAAAATCAAACCGAAAGCTTCCTGAAGTTATATCAACAGAATCAATTTTAGATATATATAACCTTGCCGATAATGATGATAAAGACCCGGAATTATTAAAAGTAGTTTTTGAACTGTTATATGGTTGTGCACTGCGTGTTTCCGAACTATGCAATCTCAACCGCAGTGATTTAGATATTAATGAGAAGATTTTGAAAGTTCTGGGCAAAGGGAGCAAAATGAGAATTGTTCCGGTTGGAGGGAAATCTATTCCTGTTATAAATGATTATTTAAAAGTTAAAGGTAATATTCTATTTAATTCACCACTGTTAACCGATAAAAACGGTAACAGGATTTACCCGCGCTTGGTTCACAGAATGGTATCTAAATATTTATCAAAAGTTTCCGATATAAATAAGAAAAGTCCGCATATATTAAGACACAGCGCCGCTACCCATATGCTTGACAGAGGCGCAGATCTTAGAGCGGTGAAAGAAATTTTGGGACACGAAAATCTTTCAACTACACAAATTTATACTCATGTAAGTATTGAAAGATTAAAGTCAACATATAAAAAGGCACATCCTAAATCTTAACAAAAATAATTAATGGAAGGTATTTATGAATGTTTCAATAACAGCAAGAAAGTTTAAAGCGCACAGCACATTAAAAGACTTTATTAATGCCGAAGTAGAATCGCTAACGAAATTTAACGATAGTATTCTGGATATTGATGTAATTTTGAGTTTTCAAAATACGAGCAACAGTGTAAAAACCGCTGAAATAATTGTTAAGGTACCGGGACAAACTTTAACCGCAACAGAATCTACAGATGATTTTAATAAAGCTATAGTGGCTGCGATTGAAAAGCTTTCAAGGCAGCTTCAAAAATTAAAGACAAAAAGAACAACTCGAGTTAAAGAATGAAGATTGATCAAAAATCGATTTCACGGAAAGAATATATTAATGTGGAATACTTGTATTCCTATATTAAAGATAAGTTTAAGATAAAACTTTATTCGGATAAATCGGGTTTTGATAAAAAAATCTACGACCAAAATTTGTACAGACCCGGGCTAGCCCTAGCGGGTTTTGTCGATTTGTTTACTTATTCCAGAGTGCAGGTATTTGGCAATACAGAGATGAGGTATCTGGATCATCTTTCAGAAAATGAAAAGCGCATTTCCCTTGAGCGTATTTTCAGCTTCAATATTCCATGTATTATTATTACCGATAAAAATCAGCCTTTCCCATTACTTCTTGAATTGGCTGATAAACATAAAATACCGCTTTTGGGGTCTGAGTTTAATACTACAAAATTAATTTACCTTGTCGGGGATTTCTTAGACGACCAGTTTGCCCCACGCATTTCAATTCATGGCTCATTTGTTGATGTATATGGTGTTGGTATGCTTTTTATTGGTAAATCCGGAATAGGGAAGAGCGAAGTAGCCCTAGACTTAATCGAACGCGGACATAGGCTTGTTGCCGATGATATAATTATTCTGACAAAAAAGGGGGAAGGTATACTTATCGGTTCCGGTACAAATTTGGTTAAGCATATAATGGAAATAAGAGGATTGGGACTTATTGATGTTGAACGGATGTTCGGGATTAGAGCTATAAGATACCAAAAACGGCTTGAAGTAATAGTGGAACTTGAAGTCTGGAGCGATAAAGAAGAATATACCCGAACCGGATTGGACGGTAATTTTGTATCAATTTCGGATGTAGAAATTCCTTATGTAAAATTACCGATTCTTCCCGGTAAAAATATAACAGTAATTTCTGAAGTAATCAGTCTTAATTACCTGCTTAAGCATTTTGGCTACGACGCAGCTGCACATTTCCAAAACCGGTTAAATAAGAGATTGAATGGTGAAGATATAAACAAAATTAGGGGTATTGAATATTTTGAGCATGATTTTGAATAAAATATAATCTAAAATGCTATTGACAAAGAACTTCTAATTTTTTAGATTCCGCTCGCTGTTATGAAAAAATTATACTACTTTTCTAAATCAAAGCTTCAGTTTATTGAGATAAAAAACTATAAGGCTAAATTAACGCTTTATTTTATTTTATCGGTTATTGTTTTTAGTTCAATACTTTTAGGTATAACATATTTTGTTGGTTCCATTTCAAATTCATCTAAAAATTTAATCTCTTTGAAAGCGGAAAACCGCAATTTGAAAGATAATTTAGATAAGACAATGAAACAGTTTACTACTCTAAATAAAGAACTGGACAATTTGGCTAAAGTTAACAATGAACTGAGAATAGCTGCTAATTTACAACCTGTTTCTTCCGAAGAGAATATGGTAGGTATTGGCGGTGGTTCTTTTGATAATAACTTGGACTTTGTCACAAATCCAACAGAAGAAAAGTTAGTAAAAGTACTTTCATATGTTGATGAAGTCTCTAGAAAAATAAATTTTGAAAAATTACAATATACTGACATTTTCAATAAGCTTAAGGAGAACCAAAAATTATATAACGCTATTCCAGCTATAAAACCATGTACAGGGTCAATTAGCGACGGATTTGGCGTACGTATTCATCCCATTTTACATATTAAACAAATGCATGAAGGGATTGATTTTACTACTGATATAGGAACACCGGTTTATGCAACCGGAGATGGCATTATAGACTTCGTGGGTAATAAAGAAGGTTTTGGACAAATTGTAGAAATTGATCATGGTTTTGGTTATGTGACTGTATATGGACACTTATCTCATGCTTTAGTTAGTGAAGGTCAAAAAGTTATTAGAGGAAAGGAGATTGCATTATCGGGCAATTCGGGTTTATCTACCGGTCCTCATCTGCATTACGAGGTTCATCATGATGGTGTAGCCCTTAATCCGGATGGATTTTTCTTTGGAAACTTAGGATTTTTGGAGTTGACGAGCAAGAACTAATTTTAATTGTGGAGAGAAATAAATGATTTGGACCGTTGAGCTTGCTGCATATTTAGATGATGCGCCGTGGCCTGCTACAAAAGAAGAGTTAATTGATTACGCCGAAAGAATAGGTGCTCCTTATGAAGTTGTAGAAAATTTAATTGAACTTGAAGAATCAGATGAACCGTACGAATCAATAGAAGATATCTGGCCCGATTACCCCTCTGATGAGGATTTTTTCTATAATGAAGATGATTATTGAAATTAGGCGCTCAGAGCGCCTTTTTAATTTATGGATAATTTCTGGAATGGAATATATGGGCAAGAGTCTGTAAAACAGCTTTTGTCCGGATTAATTAACTCATCCAAGATACCTCATGCACTTTTATTTACAGGTTTGGAAGGAGTTGGTAAAGAATTCTTTGCTTTACGTTTTACTCAAACTTTAAATTCCAAGCTTGAAGATAAAAACAAAGCAGTGTTAATCAATAGTTATATTTCAAATTTTTCAGAACCATATATTAAATATATTTTCCCTTTGCCCCGTGGTAAAAACGAAACTGAAGGCAACGAACCTACCGAAAAATTAAGTCAGGATGAAATCCAGCTAATACGAAATGAACTTAAACAAAAAACAATGAATCCTTATTATAGGATATCTATTCCAAAAGCTACAAATATAAAAGTAAACAGCATCCGGGGCATAAAGAAATTTTTGTATTTGGATTATTCCGATATTCTATACCGTACTATATTAATTTCCGATGCACACCTTATGAATGATGAATCTCAAAACGCTTTATTAAAAGCTCTTGAGGAACCGCCGGAAGGCGTCATATTTATTTTGACGACTCCTTATCCTTCAATATTAATGGAAACAATACGTTCACGGTGCTGGAATATAAATTTTAGGCCTTTAAGCTATTCCGATATAAAAAATATTTTAATAAATTATTTTAATATTGAGCAGGAATTAGCACAAAAAATAGCTCCATTTGCAGGCGGTTCTATTTCAAACGCATTTCGCTTAATCGAGCATGATTTTGAAATGCTTCTTGAAAAAACAATTTCTATTCTCAGATACTCGTTTGGAAGTAAGTATAACTCAGCGCTGGATCAATTCAGTGAGTTTATATCCGAAAAAAATTCTGATTCTATAAAGCTTCTTATACAAATGATTATAATATGGCTGAATGATTTCCAAAAATTCAGATTGGGCATAAGAGAATTTTATTTTGCAGATCACCTGGAAACTATTGAAAAATTTAATCAGAGATTTCCAAACATTGAACTGAATGATATTGTCTATAAGCTTGAAAAACTTGCTTCCGTTTTCCAAAATAATGTAAATATTAATTTAGTTGTACTGAACATAATATTTGAATTATCTGCTCTTGTATCTCCGCTTTAGCTGTTTTATAAAATATCATACACTAAAATTTGATAAAGTTCCTGTTGTTGTTTAGGATTACACTTTCCATTACTGAAGAAAACGGTTGGGCAAAAAAGTTTGTAAGAAAAACCGGAAGAGAAGGATTTCAAAATTATTTATAATGTATATAGTTTACATAATATATTAACAATTTTTCACTTTAATGAAGAAGCATTATTTCCTTTAATTTCTTTGAATTATACCAATCATCTCCATTATTTGTTATCTCATATTTAAATGCCTGATCTAAACTAGCCATTTGGTATAATTTGGCATTAAACTGAAATGGACTACTTCTTATAATAATGTAACTTAAGGCAATACTTGTTACGCTATCCGGACTCAGGTAAATGCCGCAAGCGTTAACAATATTTTGCTGCTTATCTTCCTTAAATATCCTTGAAAGATCAATGAGTAAAGCTTTTTCATCGTAAATAGTTTTTATATATGTTTTTCGAAAGTTTTCAATAGTCTTCCTGATAGATTCATAAGAATTAAGATAATTTTTAACCGGAACACATTTTTGGAATCCATAAAGACGTTTAATCAAATTACTATTTACACCGATAAAACAAGTATCGCCGTAAAATGTTTTTACCGAATCAAGTAAAGCTAAATATTCCTGTTTAGAATTAGTCTGAGAATAACTTTTAATACTGAAAAAAAAGAATTGAAACAGTAAACAAAGCAGAAAAACAATTAATTTACAAAAGTGAAAATTTGATTTAGCCATTTAATTTTAGCTCATATATTTGTCCGATAATGTATATTATGTAAACTAATATTTATCCTTAAATTAACATCAAATCATTTAATTCACAAGAAATATAAACTGTCCGCTGCAATGTCCACCCCATTTGGCCACACAATAGTCCCGAGTTCGGAACTAACACTAAAATTTTTGAAATAATTTTTATCTTTAAGTTTTTCAAAAACAGGATCATTTAATTTGCCATCGAGGTTTGGGATTTTTTCTAAACCATCAGAGAATGATAATTTAATTTTAAATTCATCTACATATTTGGCATCGATTATTTTTGATAAATAGCTCATAAACACTCCTATTCTAAGGGTTTTATTTTATTTATGGATTTGCCATAAATACTATTTTCCCATT
Organism: Ignavibacteriales bacterium; assembly: GCA_003142915.1. Lineage (GTDB taxonomy): Bacteria > Bacteroidota > Ignavibacteria > Ignavibacteriales > Ignavibacteriaceae > FEN-1297. Next base: position 14,556 of record PLNZ01000310.1, read on the forward strand.
CATTAGCTCAAGTCTATTAATTTTAGCCCATTCAATAACCAAAGCTTCAGCTCTTTTAGGCAAATTTCCTTCAAGAAGCTGTAATTCAGGTAATGAATAGACACATTCATATTATCGGGCACGGAAATGAGGGAAATTATGCTGAACATTTAATTCCCAGTACATATTTATGATAATACCAAAGAATCTACTAATTTCAGGCATTTTACTTAATTCCTTTTACTAAATATAAGCAAATTCATTAAAAACCAATAATTAAGCCGCCATATTCACAAAGCAGGTTTTAACAGAATATTTTAATTATCAAAAATAGCATTTACAAATTGTTTAGCATCAAATTCCTGCAAGTCGTCTATTTTTTCACCGACTCCGATATATTTTACAGGTATTTTTTGCTTATGGCATATCTGAAAAATAACACCACCTTTAGCAGTGCCGTCTAATTTTGTTATAACCAAGCCAGTTAAATCAGTTACTTTTGAGAATTCATCAACCTGAACTAAAGCATTTTGACCTGTATTCCCATCTATAACCAATAAAGTTTCATTAGGAGCATGAGGAAGAAGTTTTTGAATAACCCGTTTTATCTTGTTTAGTTCAGCCATTAAATAGACTTTGTTATGAAGACGTCCGGCTGTATCTATAAGTACTACATCAACATTGTTTTTAATGGCAGTATCAATAACGTCATAAGCAACGGATGATGGATCGGAACCACGGCCTTTCTGGACGATTTCAACTTCGGCTCTTTTTGCCCATATTTCAAGCTGTTCATTAGCTGCAGCTCTGAAGGTATCTGCTGCACCCACAATAACCTTTAGACCGGCATTTTTGAAATTATATGCAAGTTTGCCTATTGTAGTCGTCTTCCCTGCTCCATTGATACCAACAATTAAGATTACATAAGGTTTAAATTTATCGATACAATCAAGTTTAATCTTTTGAGAATTTCCGAAATCTAAAACCGAGTTTAACTCATTTTTTAAAGCCTGAATTATATTCAAGTCTGAACGATCTTTATTACTTTTAAGTTTAATGCGTGAATCTTCAATTATTTTTTCCACAGTGTCGAAACCTATATCTGACGAAATTAAAATTTCTTCAATCTCATCAAGTGTCTTTTCATCAATGGAAGCTTTCCCGCTGATTGTCTCCGTTATTGAATTTATTATTTTATCTCTAGTTTTTGTTAAACCTGATTTTAATCTCTCAAAGTCAAAATTTTTAAAGAGTCCCATAGTTTTTCTTTTTTATGAATTCAATTGCTCTGTACACGTAGGCTATAAATGATACAAACACTAATAATATACTTAGATAATAAAACCCTTTAAATACAAGAAAATTTCTGTTAACATTTAAAATTATCAAGAGTATTACAAGTCCGATATTAACGACCGCAATTTTTCCTAATACATTGGAAGGCAATACTTTGCCGACAATTCTTGTAACAATAATTCCACCAATAAATATTAAAATATCCCGCCCAATTATTAAAAGGAAATAAGTTGAATTTATCTCTCCGATTAAATATAGTTTAATTATAATAACACCTATGGCAACTTTATCTGCCAATGGATCAATAATTTTTCCCATTTCGGTAACCTGATTGTATTTACGGGCTAAATAGCCATCAAATATGTCCGTTATGGATCCGAATATGCAAAGGGCAAAAGTAATATATCTAACCGCATCATACTTGAAATTGTCCAGCAAAAACCAAAACGGTATTGCAAGAAATAACCTCAATAAGCTTAACAGGTTGGATTTAGTTTTTATTTCTTTATAATTAATTTTCATCTAATTACATCAAATTTATCAATTTTTTATTTCACTTTGAAGACGTTTAAAGTTTGAGAATATTCAATTGAGGAATTGCTTTTAATTTGAGTTAATAACGATTGCATTGAATTCTGACCTGAAAAATTTAATTTGACAAAATCCGATAAGCCCAGATCAGCGCTGTTGAGGTTTTAGCAAAGTGTTCTACAGTAAAGTTTGAAAGGGCTAAGACTTTATTAAAAGATTTGGTAACTTTTTTTTTTGATTTTATTCTATTTGTCGTGACAGATAAATCAATATCATCTTTATATTTAAAGAATGAAGTAGTTTGGGA
>PLNZ01000373.1 GCA_003142915.1 Ignavibacteriales bacterium
GCAGTTACAGCCGGAATCGGTATAGAGAAATTAATAGAGAAATTTGAAAGAGAACATGATGATTACAATTCAATTATGGTGAAAGCCCTCGCCGACAGATTAGCAGAAGCTTTTACCGAATTATTACATCAAAAAGTAAGAAAAGAATATTGGGGTTATGCGAATAATGAAGAATTTACAGGGTCTGATTTGATTGCCGAAAAATATCAGGGCATTCGTCCGGCACCCGGCTATCCTTCACAGCCGGATCATTCCGAAAAATTAACTATATGGGAATTACTTGAAGCCGATAAAAATGCATCAATTTCATTAACCGAAAGCCTTGCTATGTATCCCGCAGCTTCAGTATGCGGTATTTATTTTGCTCATCCTGAAGCTAAATATTTTTCCGTTGGCAGGATCAATAAAGATCAGGTTGAAGATTACCGTAAACGTAAAGGAATCAGTTTACCGGAAGCGGAAAAATGGCTTCGTCCGGTATTAAATTATGACGAAAGCGAATAGAATGAATTATCATAAAAATCTACAATCCTTATTTGAACAATGGTCCGGTGAAAAAGTAAAATCATTTACTCCCCTTCCTCTTTCAGGTTCGGAAAGAAGATATATACGGTTCAATGGAAGTAAAAATACAGCTATAGGTGCATTCAATCCGGATGATAGGGAAAACAGAGCATTTATTTATCTGACGAAACATTTCATTAAATACAAACTAAACGTACCCAAATTTCTTGCCGGCGACTTAAAGAATAACATTTATCTTATCGGTGATTTGGGAGATACAACTCTTTTCTCACTGATTGAAAAACCGGAAAACGGTAATAAATTCACGGAAGAAATAAAGGAATATTATAAAGCCGTAATTACCCAGCTTCCAAAGTTTCAAATTGCAGCATCAGATAAATTGGATTATACAAAGTGTTATCCGCGCGCAGATTTTGACAGACAGTCTATGATCTGGGATTTGAATTATTTCAAATACTATTTTCTCAAACTCGGCGGTATATCTTTTGATGAGCAGAAACTTGAAAACGATTTTAATACTCTTGTTAATTTTCTTCTTCAGGCAGATTGTAAATATTTTATGTACCGGGATCTCAATTCACGTAATGTAATGATCTTGAATAACGAGCCGTATTTNNAAAAGAAAATATGTAAGATAGATAAACGCGTATTCCTTAAATATTATGATGGATATGTGCTAATCCGACTGTGTCAAATGTTCGGTGCGTATGGTTACCGCGGATATTTTGAAGGTAAAGTACATTTTCTGAAAAGTATTCCTTATGCGGTTAATAATCTGAAAGTTCTTTTGGACAAGAGTAAGATTAAAGATAAGATTAAGATTCCCGAGTTGTATTCAGCGTTAGATCAGATTGCCGGATCTAAGGAATTGATGAANNAAACTAACAGTTCTTATAAACAGTTTCTCCTACCGTGATAAAATACCGCGTGATTTTTCAGGTCACGGAGGAGGTTTTGTATTTGATTGCCGTGCAATCCCGAATCCCGGACGTTTGGATAAATACAAATCACTCAACGGGAAAGATAAACCGGTGCAGGTTTTTCTTGAATCCCAGCCGGAAGCACAACAATTTTTAAATGACACATTCAAATTGGTTGATCAATCAGTCGAACATTACATTAGCAGGAAATGGACATATCTGATGATTAGTTACGGATGCACCGGCGGACAACACAGGTCGGTTTATTCAGCAGAGAAACTGGCGGTTCATTTGTCGCAAAAATATGATATCAACATTATTAAAATTCATATTGAACAGGATAAAAAGAAAAAGTAAAGATCTGATGAACATAATAATTATGCATGGGTGACCAAAATGAAAGCATTAATACTTGCCGCAGGACTCGGTAGCCGGCTCAAACCATTAACCGATAATAAACCAAAAGCCTTAATAGAAATAAACGGAACATCTTTAATTGAATTGGTTATTAACCGGCTCATTCGATTCGGGTTCAATCAACTTATAATAAATGTTCATCATTATGCAGATGACATTATAAAATTTCTGAATAAGAAAAATAATTTCGGTATTGAGATTGTAGTTTCAAATGAAAAAGACTTGCTGCTGGATACGGGCGGAGGATTAAAAAAAGCCGGTTGGTTCTTTGATGATGAAAAACCATTCCTCATTCATAATGTAGATATTCTTTCCAACATTGATCTAGGCATACTGTATAATAGTCATAACAGTTTAAACTCATTGATTACACTTGCTGTCCAAACCAGATATTCAACGCGCTATTTCTTATTTGATGAAGAAAAGAATCTTTGCGGATGGAGAAATGAAATATCCAACGAGACTAAAATAACAAGGGATCCTTCAGGGAAATTAACCCCGTTTGCATTCAGCGGAATTCATATTATTGATCCTGAAATATTTAGATTTATGCCGGATTTGAAAGTTTTTCCCATCGTGGATTTTTATTTAGATATCGCATCGAAGCATCAAATAACTTATTTTGATCACACAAGTTCCATCTTTCTTGATCTCGGTAAAAAAGAAAATATTATCCGGGCAAAAGAATTATTGAATATAAAAAAAATATAAAAAGTTTATGTGTAACAATGGACAAAGATAAAAATACAAAGAACGAATTTAATTTCAGTTTTATACTGAGAGCATTAAAGTATAGAAACTATAGATTGTTTTTCAGCGGTCAATTGGTTTCACTAATCGGTACATGGATGCAGCAGATTGCTTTGAGCTGGCTTGTTTACCGAATGACAAATTCTGCTTTGATGCTTGGACTTGTAGGATTTGTCGGACAAATTCCAACTTTTCTTTTCTCAC
>PLNZ01000389.1 GCA_003142915.1 Ignavibacteriales bacterium
ATTATCGTGGTGAAATGAATCCGTATGACTGGCCTGCAATCAGTTCACAGTATGGACTTCTTGATTTATGCGGTTTTCCAAAAGATACTTATTATTATCTTAAATCCTGGTGGGGTAAAGATCCTGTTTTAAATTTATACCCAAATTGGAAAGGTCAGGAAGGAAAGGAAATTAAAGTAGTAGTTTATAGTAATTGCCCTCAAATAGAATTACTTCTCAATAATCAAACTCTGGGTAAGAAGGAAATGCCGTTAAATGGCCATCTTGAATGGCTTGTAAATTACAAACCGGGAGTTTTAATTGCACGCGGATATAGAGAAAATAAAATAGTTTTGGAAAAGAAAATTGGAGATGCTGGGAATGTAAATGAAATCAGGTTAATTCCTGATCGCGAAACTATTAAAGCAGATGGAGAAGATGTTTCTGTGATTACTGTTCAGGCAGCAGATGCAAATGGTGTTTTTGTACCTGACGACAGTAGTAAGATTAGTTTTAGTATTGACGGACCCGGAAAAATAATCGGCGTAGGGAATGGCGATNNCAACCGGACAGATATTTTGAAACTGTAAGGACGGCAAATATTGTAAATCTGAAAGAAAATCCTGTAAGTAATTTAAATGAAAGACCGGAAGTTGCTCCTGGGTTTGATGATTCTAAATGGAAACTTTTTAAGAAAAGTGATAGGAGTGAAGATTGGCGCGTTTATATTGATACACTTTTGGTAATTCGCGGAACATTTGAATTGCCTGAAATTACTAACGAATCCGAAGTAAACCTTTTTACAAAAAGTATAGCTGAAAACCAATCTATATACGTAAACGGACATCTTCTCGCATCGAATGTTCAGCGAGATGCTCCAAATCAGTCATATCGGATAGATCATAAAATTATATCAGCCGGTAAAAATGATTATGCCGTCGTAGGTAAAAGATTTAGAAAAAAACAACAATGGGATGAACCTAATATGGATCCCGGTTTAGTTCAAATAATTTCTCCATCGGCTCAATGGAAACGCAGCTTATTTAATGGATTGGCTCAGGTAATTGTTCAATCGACAAAACAATCAGGTGAATTGATTCTAAAAGCTAATGCGAAAGGATTAAAACAGGCAGAATTAAAGATACAAACAAAGCCGGTTACTCTTCGGTCTGCGTTGACATCGAAGTAAATTTTTGAAGTGAAATATTTAGTTTATTATTAAATAGTACGAGAACCTAATTTAATTCATTCGATTCTCAACTATTTGGTTAAATATCGGAGATAAAAACAATGAGAACAAAAAAACTATTTCTTGGATTTATATTATTACTTCTCTCGGCAAATATTATAACCTCTCAATCGTTCAATAGAGAAAAATTGTTGTTTGATCTAGGCTGGAAATTTCACTTAGGCGATTTAAATGCTGCAAAAGAACCTGCATTTGAAGATGCAGCATGGCGTTCAATAAACCTTCCGCACGACTGGAGTATTGAAGCTGATTTCGATAGTCAATTAGCAAGTTGTACCGCATATCTTCCCGGCGGATTTGGATGGTATAGGAAAACATTTGACATACCCAATAGCTATAAAGGTAAAACCGTTACAATACAATTCGATGGTGTTTATTGCAATAGTGAAGTTTGGTTAAATGGTAAATATCTCGGGAAGCACGCATATGGTTACACCAGCTTTTATTATGATCTTACTCCTTTCATCGAAGTTGGTAAAAAGAATGTAATTGCTGTGCGAGTTGATCATATGAAATATGCTGACACACGATGGTATAGTGGTTCAGGTATTTATCGTCATGTATGGATTATAGCAACAAATAAAATTCATGTTGCCCAATGGGGTACACACGTTCAAACTCCTGAAGTATCGCCTTCTTTAGCAAAAGTAACAGTGGAAACTATTGTAGATAATGAACGCAAATCCGGCGAAACCGTAAAGCTTGTTTCATCTTTGATTGATAAGAATGGAAAAGAAATCGCGGCAGCTCAAAAGGAAGTGCAATTGTCCGGAAATTTAACACCTGTTAACCAAACCTTCACGATAAATAGCCCGGTTTTATGGGATACTGAAAATCCCTATCTGTACAGCATAAAGACAAAAATCATTTCCGGTACTGCCTTGCTCGATGAATATGAAACCCCATTTGGTATTCGTTCAATTAAATTCGATCCTAATAAGGGATTCTTTTTAAATGGCGTGAACACAAAACTCAAGGGAGTTTGTCTTCATCATGATGGAGGATCTGTTGGCGCAGCCGTTCCGGAAAAAATTTGGAAAATCAGACTTGAGAAACTGAAAGCGGCAGGATGCAATGCCATCCGCACAAGTCATAATCCGGTTGCACCGGAATTTCTTGATTTGTGCGACCAACTTGGATTTTTAATTATGGCGGAAGCATTCGATGAATGGGACTACCCGAAGAATAAATGGATTGATGGATGGAACCAGACTCAGGCTAGTCATAATGGATATCCCGATATTTTCGAACAATGGAGCGAAAAAGATTTGTACTCTATGGTGTACCGCGATAAAAATCATCCTTCTATTGTTATCTGGAGCATTGGTAATGAACTTGATTACAACAACGATCCATATTCCGATCCAACAAACGCAAATTATAGTCCGGACAAACCGGATGCACACCGGATGGTCGATATCGCCAGTANNTTGTGCCAATTTCGAATAAATTAAAAGTGCCCGAAGTGTTGGATATTGCAGGTTATAATTATACCGAAAGCGCTTACCAAAATGATCACAAACAATATCCTGACCGAATTATTTATGGCAGCGAAAACTCCCACAGTTATTCTGCATGGCTATCGGTTAAAAATAATGATTTCATTTGCGGTCAATTTTTGTGGACAGGTGTTGATTATATGGGTGAGGCAAGAAAATTTCCTAACCATGCTTCAGCTTTCGGATTACTTGATTTAACCT
>PLNZ01000344.1 GCA_003142915.1 Ignavibacteriales bacterium
CCACTGATTAACGTTTTCCAAGTTCTTTTGTCTGCCGGAAAGCTCAATGCTGTAAGCAATATCTCCAACCTTATTAGCTCCAACTGAATAACTTGCGCCTTTAATAGTATGCGCTTCAGCGGTCATCTTTGGCAAATTTTGCGATTCGATAAACCCCATTAATCTGTCAAATCTTTCATCTACATCCTTTAGGTAGCTGTTTAACAATTCAACCTGGAAATCTTTATCGTTCAGACTCATTTTTTCAAGTACGGAAAAATCAAATACGACTTCATTTTTCTGCTGTTTTACGGTAGTAGTTACTTTTTCCTGCTTTATTTCTATATTCAGCCATTTATCTATAACTTTTACAAATTTTTCCGGGATGATAGGTTTTGACACGTAATCATTCATACCTGCTTCTATACATTTTTCTTTATCCCCCATCAGCGCATGGGCAGTAAGAGCTATAATGGGAATTAGAGTGTCAAACTTTCTTATTTCTCCTGTAGCAGTATATCCATCCATCTCAGGCATTTGAACATCCATAAGAATCAGGTCAAAAGATTTTTCTTTTAATATATTCAAAACTTCAATACCATTGTTAACCGGAGTTATGTTGTAGCCGCAGTCGATAAGAATTCTCAAAGCTACCATCTGGTTAATCAAATTATCTTCAGCAAGAAGTAATTTATACTTACTCCTTTCTTTTTTAAGCAAATCATGCAAGTCAGCATTTAATATATCTTCCTTTGTTTCTGTCCCAAAGCGACGGGTAATTGAAGGTACCGCAACATATTTTTGTTTTTTCAGCTTGGCTGTAAAATAGAACCTGCTTCCTTTACCTATTTCACTTTCAACATTAATAACACCGCCCATCATTGTAATAAATTCTTTACATATCACTAATCCGAGTCCTGTGCCGCCATACTTGCGCGTATGCGATCCGTCTATTTGTGTAAATGGATTGAATAGTTCGCCAATCTTGTCCTTCGGTATGCCTATCCCTTCATCCTGAACGGAGGCATGCAAAATAATATTTTCCTCATCTGTTTTTTCTGTCGAAACATCAAGTTTAATTTCTCCCTTCTCAGTAAATTTAATAGCATTGCTCAACAGGTTAAGAAATATTTGTCTGAGCCTTGTGGGATCTCCGATAAGAAAGACATCTGAGTTTTTGAGAATATTTGTAGTAACTTTTAAATTCTTTTCATTTATCTTAGATGATAATAGTGAAATCGATTCTTCTATAATATCATTTACATTGAAATCAGTGCTTTCCAGCGCCATCTTACCCGATTCAATTTTGGAAAGGTCAAGTATATCGTTTATAATTTCCAGAAGCAGTTCAGTGGACTGCTTTGCATTGCCGGTAAATTGTTTCAATTCCTCCCTATCTTTATATGCCCCCTTTTCAATCAAAGAAAGAAAGCCTAAAATGCCGTTCATCGGGGTTCTTATTTCGTGGCTCATATTTGCAAGAAACTGGCTTTTAATATTAGTAGACTGAGTAGCTTCCCTTGCAAGTCTGTCTGATTTCATCTTTTCAGCGCGTAGTTCTTCTTCGATTTTTTTTCTTTTTTCATCGGCAATAACCTGATCTGTTATATCCTGCATATTGCCTTCAAAATAATAATGGCTTTTATCGTTGTCGGAAACCAAGTGGTCATTCAGCCGAACAATAACATCCGTGCCGTCATTCTTTTTTAAAGACAGTATATAATTATTAACCGAACCATCCTTTTTTAATTCCTCTATTAATTTTTCTCTTTCAACCGGACTTTTGTAAAGCGCTTCAGGTATATCTATTTTTAATAATTCATCCATGCTGTCATATCCAAGAATTTTTACCAGCGCAGAATTTACAGTAAGGAATTTACCGTCTAAACTGGACTGGAACATACCCTCCGCAGAATTTTCAAAAATGGAATGATATTTTTGTCCCGATAATTCTGCAAGAAATGATCTTTCGGCAAGCTGCATCCTCAATTTAAAATTGACCGCACTCCCTATTACCGAAATTACGCTCAGGAACAAAACGAAGATAACCATTTCATACATATGCGGCAGGAAATAAATGCTCTTATCATTTATCAGGATTGCCGTTGCAAATACAAGATTATAATATATAGCAACTATAATTTGATTTTTGACATCCCAGCTTAGAAATAAAGCAGATGTAAAAATCATTAATCCGACAATTTGAGTATTTACAACCAATGTGGAGGGAATTAATAAGATCATATAGCCGGAAGAAATTATCATTACCGCAAGAAGCACGTGTACCAGTACAATTGGTTTTTGCCGCCCAACTTTTGTATACATCAAAACAAGGACAAAAAATGCAAAAAGGGTTGCCAGCAGCCGAGTAAAATAAACCTGGAGTGAAAATTGGGAAAAATAACGCACTTCAAATAACATTGCAAACAAACCGGATATGGCAATCAGAAGTGATAATACCTTTAAGGGTGTTACAAGGAGAGATTTAGTTTCTTTTCTCACCAGCGCATATTCTTTTGCCGAAAAGACTACCCCACCTTTATAAATATAATCAAAAACAGATTGACTGCTGACACTGCTCATAAGTTTTTCCAATTATTTATTTCTAACTTATATTTTTTTTAGAAGAAATCACAGTAGAAAAAATATATAAATTATTAAAGACTGATATTGCCTCAATTTCTCATATAATCAAAATAGAATAATTTTTCAATCTTATTATATTTTCATATAGGAAATTAAATATACCATGAATATTTTTCCATAATAAATATTTATCTACTTAAAAAGAATTATTATGGCTAATTTTCTTTATTCGATTGACCTGTCAATATTTTATTTCTTTAATCATACTCTCTCATGCGGGGTAATGGATAAGTTTTTCAGTATAATTACAAATGTTAATAACTGGTACATAGCATATATAATTCTTTTGGGAATCAGTTTTTTTAAAGGAGGGAGACGCGGAAAGATAGCGGTTCTTGGAATAATCCTGCTTATTATTTTAACCGACACGTTAAGCGCTACTTTGATAAAGGATATTTTTCACAGGCTGCGTCCGTGTAATGCGCTGCAGGATGTAATAACTCCGTTAGGCTGTAACGGAACGTTTTCTTTTCCGTCAAACCATGCGGTAAACAATTTTGCAGCGGCAGTTTTTTTCTACAAATTATTTCCAAACCTAAAATGGCTTCTATTTATTACCGCTTCGCTTGTTGCAATTTCCAGAGTATACCTTGGACTTCATTATCCTTCAGATATTTTAGGAGGTGCCATAATAGGTTCGGCATTTGGTTATCTTTTTGCATTCGGCGCTATAAAATTGGACGAGGCTTTGAATACGCGAAATGGAAAATAAAGAATCCGGCAAACTAACAATCAGAAGTGCGGTGGAATCCGACATCCCACTGATCCTGTTATTTATTAATGAACTGGCAGAGTATGAAAAACTTTTACACCAGGTAAAGGTCACCGAAGAACTTTTAAGAGAGTCACTATTCGGTGCAAAACGCTTTGTTGAAGTATTGATTGCGGAATATAACGGTGAACCTGCGGGACAGGCGCTTTTCTTTCACAACTTCTCTACTTTTATCGGACGCCCGGGAATTTACCTTGAAGATTTATATGTGCGCCCGCATTTAAGAGGAAACGGAATAGGCAAGGCATTACTGCAGTCTTTAATAAACTTAGCAAAAGAAAGAAATTGCGGACGAGCGGAATGGGCTGTTCTTGATTGGAATAAACCCTCTATAAATTTTTACAAAAGTATAGGGGCTAATCCGATGAATGAATGGATAATTTTCAGATTGACCGAAGATAAATTTTAATTTCAGAATCTTTAGGGAGTGGGTAAAAATTGAAGGAAGAAAAAAGTCGGGGCAATTTTATAAAATTTGGATTACTGCGTGACCTAAGTTAAATAATTTACTTAATTCCTAGTTCCTTACACATTCTATAATAATTTGAGGGAGCAAGTCCCAGTTTTTCAGCAGCGCTTGAATCAGAACTGGAAATGCTTCTTACATATTGGAAATATTTTTTTCTGAAAATCTTTTCCATTTCTTTTAATTGCAGCACCTGTCCCTGGTACAAATCATTAAAATTTGTTTCTTCTTTCACAATACCGTGGTCTCTTAAAATCATCGGGTTGCTGATGTCTTTGACGTTAATGGTGCCATGACAATTCAGAATAAGCCTTTGCACAACATTTCTTAATTCTCTTACATTACCAGGCCACTTATAATTAAGCAAAATCTCTTTAGCTTTATCTTCAACTTTTGGAATTTCGATGTCAAGATCCTGACTAAAGTACTGAATAAAATAATCAAATAATAAGATTATATCATCTCCTCTTTGCCGCAAAGGGACAATATCCAGAGGCACTACATTTAGCCGGTAGTATAAATCCTCTCTAGACCTGCCGTTGTTTACTTCATTGGTAAGATTTTTATTTGTACCTGCAATTATTCTAACATTAACCGAAAGCTTCTGCCTTCTGCCTATTTTTTCTATTTCACCTTCCTGGATGACGCGTAATAATTTTACCTGCGCAGGAAGAGGCAGTTCTGCAACTTCATCAAGAAATATTGTACCATTATGCGCAATTTCAAATAACCCCTGTTTACTGTTGTTAGCCCCCGTAAAGGATCCCTTCTCATAACCGAATAATTCGCTCTCAATTAATTCAGCGGGAATACTTCCGCAATTAATAGGGACAAAATTCTCATATTTCCTTTTACTCTTAAGATGAATATTCCAGGCAACCAATTCCTTTCCGGTACCGGAAGGCCCGCTTACTAAAATATTAACATCGCTTTTGGCATATCTTTCAATACTATCTTTAAGCTGAACTATCGGTTCGGATTCCCCGATGATTTTCTTCATCTCTAAAAGATTATAAATATTTTGTGTCAGCTTTTATCTGATTTGATATTATGCTTTTCAAGCTTTTTCTTTTCATAAGCATTA
>PLNZ01000313.1 GCA_003142915.1 Ignavibacteriales bacterium
TTCTTTTCTATAGATACTTTTGAAACTAATGTTGTGTCAACGTACGGATGATCAAAAAGACCCAACAAGAATTTTACCCTTAATACATCTCTAACAGCCTTATTTAAATCATTTTCAGAAAGCATTTTTTTGTCAATAGCTTTTAACATAGCCTTGTGAAAGCCTTTATGGTCGAAATCATAAAACTGCATATTCAAACCAGCCTTAAATGTTTGAGCAAGAGCATCAGCGGTATCGGTCGCAACCTTATGATCATTTAATGTCATACGGATCGCCCCAAGGTCCGACAAAACAAAGCCCTTAAATCCCCACTCTTTGCGTAACACGTCGGTAAGCAGCCATTTATTATCTACACATGGAATTCCGTCAAGTTCGTGATAAGCAGCCATAATTCCCATAGCGCCACCATCGCGTACAGCTTTTTCAAACACATATAAAAAAGAGGAGCGGGCTTCACGTTCACCAATACTGACAGGCGATGTATTGCTGCCGGCTTCGGGTATACTGTGTACCCCAAAATGTTTAGGCTCTGCAATAACAGCATCTTCACGATCAAGTGAAGCCCCCTGTAGCCCTTTTACCATAGCGACGGCGTTCATAGCGTCCAGGTAAGGGTCTTCACCATAGGTTTCCTCTACTCTTCCCCAACGGGGATCGCGCGCTAGGCCAAGTACCGGTCCCAAAATCATATCAACACCATGCGCCCGGGTCTCTGTGGCTATTGCCCTTCCTACTTTATGTACCAAAGCTGTGTCCCACGCTGTTGATAATTCGAGAGGAATAGGAAAGGATGTACTTCCAAATCCGCAATAACCGTGTAGAGCTTCTTCTATAAACATAACCGGAATACCGAGGCGGGTTTTTTCCATTGCGTACTTTTGTATTTGATTTCCAATCTCAGCCCGGATTGGATAGAAATCGTGTACGGAACCTATCCCTATTGTTCCGATCATTTCTTCCACTTTCTCCTCGGAATAAGAAGCCGCTTCATGTCCTCCCATATTAGCTACTTCTTTTCCCCAATACATATCGAGTTGTTGAATTTTTTCATCCACTGTCATTCTACTTAGTAAATCATGAACTCTCTTTTCAACCGGTAATTTGGAATCCATATAAGGATATTTGCTTTGTTTAGTTTTTCCGGCATAGGAAAATACAGTAAACATAATAATCAGAAAGTAAGTAATGTTCTTTTTCATTTTTAGAGCCTTTATTAGATTGTTAAATAAAATTCATTTCTATATTATTTTAAGAGTTTACAAAAGAATTAATCAATTTTAAAAGTGTTGAACGATTGTCCGGGAAGAACTGCTTCAAACATTTTATCCCCAACCTTTACGGTATATTTCTTGCTGAATTGTGAGCTGTTCATTACAACCAGGATTAGATCATTAGCCGGGTTAATAAAAGCCAATGCATTCTCGTCATAACCTGAAGTTGCCAACCGGAAAGCTCCACATTTGATAAAATGCGCAAAGTGTTTCATTACATAAAATTCCATATTATACTTAACTTCGCGGGAATTGCGGTTTATGCTGATTAATGAATTTTGCGGCCATCCCCATGAACTGAGCCCACTCTGGTCCAAAATCATATTCCAATACATATAAGAATTTGCCCCGGATTTTAAATAATGGTCTATCAGGCTGAATGTATATTGTGCCGACTGCAGATTGTTTTCGCCTCCTCCGCATTCCGATTCAGTTTGCATAAGCTTGAAACCAGGATTTTTAATAGCCGTAACACCAATGGCAAATTTACCATCCCACTGATAGCCAACGCCGGTTATGTATTTTGCAGCTTCCGGATCTGAAAGTACGGTACCTGCACAATCATCATACCTGCCATTGTTAATGGTTCCTAACCAAATCTCAGTATTAAGTCCTCTCAATTTAGGTCCAAGATAATCCCGAATAAAGTCGCGCATTTCAGCCCCTGTCCAGAGACAACTTGGAAAGTTCTGGCATGCATACGGTTCGTTCTGAACATGAATGGCATAAACATTAATACCTTCATTAAGATAGGCTTTTATATATTTTTCAAAATATAAAGCGTAAGCATTGAGTATTTTAGGATTCCATTGCAGATGACAACTATCCTGCATGCCTTGACAAGAGTAATGATTGTTTGCTTTCATCCATACCGGGGGGGTCCATGGCGAGCCCCATATTTTCAGGTTGGGATTATAATTCATGGCAAGTTTTATGTAAGGGATGAGGTACTTTTTATCCCTGTCTACACTAAAATGTTCCATTTTGTAATCGCCCGGAGTATCGTCTAATGAATAATAATCCATGGCATAATCACTGGCGCCTATGGGCATTCGGCATATATTAAAATTGCAGCCGGAAGTAGTATCGAATAGCTGTCGAACAACTTCCTGTCGTTTAACTTCAGTTAAAACAGATAAGGCATCCATCCCTCTTTCGTTAAAACATCCACCAAAGCCATCGATTTGTTGTAATTTCTTTGATGGGAATATTTCGATGATTCGTTCGGTCGTACCGTCATATTTTTGTAACAAAGGCGCAACGACTGTTTTCCAGGGCTCCTTTTCTGTAGTTTCAATCCTTTGTACCTGTGAGAAAATAGAGTGGCAAATCAACAGATTGAGAAAAATAATAATAGCCGTTTTTTTTAATTTATTCATATTTTTTATGTAAGGTGCTTGTTTATAATATAAATAGTTATTTTATCAAAAGTGTTTTATCGCCTTGAGTTATGCCTGTATCGTTTACTGCATCAACTGTAAAATAATAATCAACACCGGCATTAAGTGAATTTATATCCACACGGTTCGATTTATACACCTGGAAATTGCTAAAAAGATGGTCCGGCGCTATGCCGTACCTTACAATATAGAAATCGGTATTTGGTGCAGCTGTCCACGACAGACTTGCATGGCGTTGATCCGCAGGATCACGCCTGGCAGTAAGTCCATTGACCTTAGGCGGGAGTTTGCCTAACCCGGAANNGCAGATCATATAAAGAGAATACACTTTCTGCCGGAGAATGTACATTGGTTATCCTTATATATCGTGCTCTTACGGGATCATCCAGTTGTACATAATGATGGGGTTCATCGCGGGCGGTATCACTTCGGTCAATAATTGTTTTCCACTTTTTGCCATCAACCGATGCTTCTATATAATATTGATATCCATCGTTATGTAAACGACCAAAAGCTTTTGCACCCTGATCGGCAAAGTTGGTCTGAATAGCATTGATCCGGCAATTTTTAGTAAGGTCTACCTCAAGCCATTCACCAGGATTACCTGTAGCTGCTGCCCACCAGGTTCTAATTTCTTCATCAAATGCATTTGACGGATTGAAATTCTGCCGCCCGATATTCGGCAGTGTTGAAGATGCTTTTGCAGGTTTATTATAAGAAAGCAACATCCATCCCGGTGAATTGTTCTGTAATGTATTTTTTACAGTCCCGTTGGCAAATTGAGGATAATCACCAAGATAAGTGTTTGTAACTAATTGTCCGTCTGGTAAAGTCCCCGAGGGAAAGAGAGCAAGCCTTCGTTCAAACATTTGGCGTACCGAAATGTTTGCAGTTGTAATATGCCAGAGCTGTCCATTTTTATCCAAGAATGTAGCAGAATGGCCTACACCGGTTACAAAGCCAGTTGGCTTATAAGAAAACGGACTGTAAGGGGCATACTTAAAAGGGCCCATTGGCGAATCCGATAAAAACACACCATCGGCATACGATTTGAACTGGGTACCTGGAGCGGCATATTGCAGGTAATATTTTCCATTGATTTTGTTCGTCCAGGAGCCTTCTATCCAGGGTAAGAAATTTTTTAGTGCAGTATCACCTGCACTTTTTCCGAGGTTATCGTCACCAGCTACTTCCCATCCACGATTCTGCATATCCGGATCAATCACTTCCAATTCTTTGCCAATTGGCTGAAATTTTTGAGTATCAAGCTCTACTGCCATCAGAGGTTTATTTTCGTTACAACCTTCATAAAGATAAAGACGACCATCATCATCCAGGAATAAGTCAGGGTCACCGGCGCTATGGCTGAGTGTGGCTACTTGGTTCCATATGCCTTTGCCGGGATCGTTTGTTGTAAAAACTCCATTGCCTGCAAGATAATAAAGTTTACCATTCATCTTAACCACTGTTGGAGCATAGACCTCAAGCGGTAATCCAACAGCTTCAATAAATTTCCAATGAACAAGGTCTGCTGAACTCCAATAACCGCCGCTTTTCGATGCAAACAACCAGTAAATATTTTTATAAAGAACAATTACCGGGTCAGCAGCTTCACGCTGGCTTCCGTCAAGCTGAAACCGGTAAGCCAGGTCAAGCGGATTACAAAAGGTATGGATGATTTTTTTTTTATTTTTTTCAATTTTGTCATGTACCTGAGCAAACA
>PLNZ01000176.1 GCA_003142915.1 Ignavibacteriales bacterium
AGTTTTGATGAATTAAGATTATTTGCGGCAACCGATTTTGGCGGACTCTTAGTTGATGGTTTTGGAGATGGGGTTTGGGCAAATGTTCTTAATATTACGGAATTAAATGATGATAATTCTGAATCAAATGAAACCATTTTAGTTAACAACTTAGTAAAATTAAAAGAGTCTAAAGAAAAAGCTGTAAATAGAGTACTATTCGGCATTTTACAAGCAGCAAGAACCAGAATTTCTAAAACCGAATATATTGCCTGTCCTTCCTGCGGCCGGACATTATTTGATTTACAGGAAACAACTGAAGGAATCAGGAAAAGAACAGAACACCTAAAAGGCATAAAGATTGCAATTATGGGCTGTATTGTTAACGGTCCCGGGGAAATGGCTGATGCTGATTATGGTTATGTTGGTTCCGGTGCCGGCAAAATAAATCTTTACAGGGGAAAAGATATTGTGCGAAGAAATATCCCTACAGAACATGCTGTTGATAATTTAATCGAAATAATAAAAGAAGACAATAATTGGGTTATGCCTAAATAATTTTGAAAACAGTATTTTTTATCACAAAATAATCGCAAGTTTTTTAAAAAATATTTAAGAATTATTGTAAATTAAAAGATAATAATGTATATTTGAAAACTTAACTATGAATACAAAAATAGTAAAACTTATATTTTTTATATTGAAAAGTTCTTCTGTTGAGCAACAAGAAAGTTAAAAATTGAAAGATGCACCCCGAAATAATCGGGGTGCATTTTTTTTGTATGATTTGTAAGGAAATAATAAAATATATTGAGGAATGGGCGCCTAAAGAAATAGCCTGGCAAAAAGATAATGTTGGTTTACAAATAGGAACGGCAGATAGAAAATTAAAAAACATTCTTCTCTGTTTGGAATTAACCAATGAGGTTATCGATGATGCCATCAAAAAGAGCTGCAATTTTATAATTTCTCATCACCCGCTTCTTTTCAGTTCTCTCAAAAAAATAGACCTTCAAAACGATAAAAATTCAAAACTCATCGAACGACTAATAAAGAAAGATATCACACTTTATTCAGCGCATACCAATCTTGATTTTACAAGAGGCGGCGTTAGTTTCGAATTGGCTAAGGTTCTAAAACTCAAAAACATTGATTTTCTTACCCATGCAAAATCAAATCAATATAAACTGGTAGTTTTTGTTCCGTCAACATTTACTGAAAAAGTTTCGGATGCAATTTTTGAAGCCGGCGGTGGAGTAATCGGTGAATATAAAAGATGCAGTTTTAGAACAAACGGCACAGGGACTTTCAGAGGTTCGGAGAGGGCAAATCCAACTGTTGGGAAAAAAGGGCAGGATGAAAAGGTGGAGGAAGTCCGGCTGGAAGTTGTTATTGATTCATGGAAAGTAAAAAAAGTTCTTTCAGCTCTTTTCAAAGTTCATCCTTATAAAGAAGCGGCTTATGATATTTACCCGTTGGAAAATTCCGGCAATTATGGCAGCGGCGCAATTGGTGAGCTGGAAAATTCTTACTCTAAAGTTGAATTTTTAAAATTCATATCGGGACAATTGAAGGTCAAGAATTTCCGGTATGTAGAAAGCCCAAAAAACAAGATTAAAAAAGTAGCTGTTTGCGGAGGAGCGGGAAGCGCTTTAATACAAGAGGCAATAAATGCTAATGCGGATGCTTTTATTACTGCAGATATTAAATATCATTCATTTCATGATGCAATAGGTAAAATTCTTTTAGTTGATGCAGGTCATTATGAGACAGAAATTCATTCGTTGAACGAATTGAAAAGAAGACTTTCAAATTACGCGGGAATTAACAATTCAAATATTAAGATTTTTAAATACAATGGATCAACTAATCCGATTATTTTTTATAACAACTAAGTAAGGAGTATAAGTAAATTGTTTGATAGATTAAAAATATTGTATGAGTTGCAGAATTTAGATGATCAACTTGATGAGCTGGAAGAACTTCGCGGTGATCTTCCTAATGCGGTTGAAGCTCTTGAAGAAAAAATTACCACTATGAAAAGCGATGTTGCTGCAAAAGAAAAAGAGCGAAAAGATTCCCTTAAAAAAAGAGAAGAAAACGATGAAGAAATAATCAAGCTTAAAGAAAATCAGAAAAGGTTTAAATCGCAATTGTACCAGGTTAGAAATAATAAAGAATATGATGCGCTGACAAAAGAGATTGATCATAATGAGGAACAAATATCAAAGCTGGAAGCTGAAAATAATACTCTTGCAGATATGAGTAAAAAAATGACCGATGAAATTGAAGAAATAACACCACAAATGGATGAGTTGAAAGACGAATTGAAAGCAAAAGAAGCGGATTTAAAAGAAATTATTAAGACCAATGAAAAAGAAGAAGCAAAGTTAAGAAAAAAGAGAAAAGAAATTGAAGCTTTAACAAAGAAGCCTGATTATTCTGCTTATATGCGTATAAGAAAAGCAAAAAAAGGAAAGGCGGTAGTAACTATTAAACGTTCAGCTTGTTCAGGGTGCCATAATATTGTTCCATCGCAGCGCCAACTTGAAATAAGAAGAAATACTAAACTTTTCTTCTGCGAATATTGCGGCAGGATTTTAGTATCTACTGAAGTAGCTGAAACTATTGATGTTTAATTATTATAAATGGGGTTAAATGGCTTATTTATATATAGTTAAGGAAATGTGAGCAACAAATTAGCAACAATTATTATACTATCAACAGTCCATTATCAAAGACTGCTAATTGACAGACTAAATTCATTAAGACATCAATAACTGATAATTCTTATAATTCTTGCCAACCTTTTTTGAACTCCCAACAATGCACAAGTGATTCCGGTTTCAAATCACGCGGATAAGGCACAAGCGCAAGAAATATGTTACCATTACAATGTTCTGCCAATTTAGTGAGGAAACAAAGAATTTCTTTTTCAGGTTTATATTGAGGCCCAATGAAAAGTTTATTTACACTTGAACCAAGAACAAGTTTATTAAAATCCTTAATCCACTCCTTAGAATTGTTATCTAACTCAGATTCAATTGTCCAAATTGCTTTAGTAACGGAAAGAAGAGATTTTTTTTTACGAATAGACAAGACAGGACTTGTTTCACAAACAAGGATGTCATAAAGCAGTTCATTTAATCCAAAAAGTTTTCGATTTTTATTGTAGTGTCTAGAAAGGACATATATATTTGATCCATCCTTATATTCTTTACGAAGCTGATCCGCCAAAATCTCAACAAAGTTTTTTGATCTATTTCTATTAATGAGCCTTGGTGATTTATTCCTAAGATCGTGCTTCATAGCAGCAATAGTTAATGATAATTCTAATATTTTTTTGATGTTCATTTATTTCTCAAAAGTTGTTAATATATTCTTGATGCAATTAGTTTAATACTTTAACAATTTGTGAATTTTATAATTTTTTTTTCCTAATTTNNTTTGTGAAGTAAGAATAATTCCAGATTTATTATAATCTAATGTAACCTCATATTGTTTTATATACCATATCCTCAATATTTTAGCTTTGCCCAAAGTAATAAGATTATAAATATCGCTTGAAGACCCTTTTGGTTTATGATCTTTATTAATAGTTTCTTTGCCAAAGAGCTTTACTAAATTACTATAGATGTCTTCAATTTTTAAATCTGGATTTTTGAGAGATAGAAATCCAATTACTTCACTATCAGGATCAATAACAACATTGTCAAAAAGCACCATATCACTTTTCTGGTATAATGTCCTACCATCTATATCTAGATTTGTAAATCCCACTTGTTTACTAAAATTAAATAGTTCAACGTCGTCTATAACTTGAGCAAAAGACATAAATGAGGATACTATTATAAACGTTGTCAATAGAATTGTCTTCATCTTAAAGTTTCTCTTTTTGTATAATACATTAATATAATTTTCGCAATAATCTGTTATAGTACTAATATTAAATATTTATCTAACGACTAGCTAACACACGAAAACCTATTAGGAATTTTCCCCCTGGCGGAAAATTGGGAATAAGTATTAGTGAATGTAGCAATTTCAATGATATAATGTCAAGAAAATATTAGCTTTTTTGTACGAACTACATTTGTTCAAAATAACGAATTCGAATATTACTTTAGAATAATATTATATCTGCTCAATGGCAGTTATTGACCGATAGGAAAATAGCTGCACTTCCTAAAAATGTTAAGACATAACTGATAAAGCTAAGTGCTTGCGTAACGACCGATAGGGAGTGAAGCAAATAGTTAGCGATTGTTCGATAGAATGACAATGTCTTTTCCTCTATGTGTGAGGCGTAGTATAAATGCTTAAGCTTGTACCGGCTAATAGTCGGTACGAGAAAGGTAAGGGGGTTTTCGAATACATTGAATTTTCTCTTCAATAACCTTTTTTTTAACAAAATCTCAATTTTTAAAAAAAATTTGTTTTATAATTCCATCTTCTTCTTAATTTCCTGCTGTTTTCCGAAAAGTTATTTATTATATTTAACACAATAAAATAATTTAATTTATAAACTATTTAAAACCATTTTAGATCAAAAAAATAGTTCAGGCTGGGCAGTTGCTCCGATAATATCGGGGAGGAAAGTCCGAACTTCATAGAACAGGGCGCCGGGTAACACCCGGGATGCCGGGTTGCCTATAATATATAGGTTAAAAAGGCATACGGATAGTACCACAGAAAATATACCGTCCCGATTTTTTCGGGATAAGGGTGAAAAGGCAGGGTAAAAGCCTACCGCGGAAATGGTAACATTTCCGGTCCCTATGGGATCCTGATTAATTCAGCTTAAAGCTGTTTAACCGGGACAAGGTAAACCACACCCGAAGCAAGGTCAAGTATGGGAATCTTTCCGGTTTCAACCGGGACAAAGTTGTTCGCTTTGATTGCCTGCTTTACGGCAGGATGGGTTTCCGGGTAGACCGCTAAAGCCCGGTAGTAATGCCGGGACAAGATAAATAACTGCCGTCCTGATTTTATCGGGATTACAAAATTCGGCTTATAGGCCTAAACTATTTTTTTGTTCTTTAAATTATCTCCTGAATAATTTTTATGTTGAAAAAGCGCTGGAAAATAAAAGACGTTGAAGATATCTATATAGTAAAATCATTAGCAGATACCTTAAATATATCTGAAGTTCTTTCCAGTTTGCTTATTCTAAGAAACATAAAAAACTTTAACCAGGCTAAAAACTTTTTCCGACCCTCTCTGGACTCATTAAATGATCCATTTTTAATGGACGGTATGGAAACCGCTACCTACCGCTTAATCAAAGCATTAACGGAAAATCAACTTATTTGCATATATGGAGATTATGATGTTGACGGAACGTGTTCAACTGCATTACTTTATCTTTTCTTAAAAGAACTTGGCGCCAATGTTGAATTTTATATTCCTCAGCGTCTTACCGAAGGATACGGCTTATCACAAAGCGGTATTGATAACGTTAAAAGCAAAGGAACTTCGCTATTAATAACTGTTGATTGCGGAATAACTGCAATTGAAGAAACCCGGTACGCAAATAAACTTGATATAGATGTAGTTATTTGCGATCATCATCAGCCGAAAGACGAAATACCATGCGCTCTTGCAGTGCTTGATCCTTTAAAGCCAAACTGCAATTATCCTTTTAAGTATCTTTCCGGCGCAGGTGTCGCATTCAAACTTGCCCAGGGCGTAGCAGAAAGAATCGGGAAAAGAGATTTACCATTGCAGTATCTTGATTTGGTTGCAATGGCGGGTGCTGCAGATATCGTCCCTCTTATTGAAGAGAACAGAGTACTCGTAAAAGAGGGACTGATCATGATAAATACTAATCCACGCCCTGGCGTTGAGGCTTTGATTGAAAGCAGCAACATGGTTCCCGGCAGTTTAACATCGGGACAAATTGTGTTTACTATAGCTCCAAGGATAAATGCAGTCGGCAGGTTAGGTGATGCCCAGCGTGCCGTAGAACTTTTAATAACAAAAGATAAAAACCGGGCGATGGAACTTGCTAAAGTACTGGAAACAGAAAATTATCAGAGAAGAAAAATTGATGAAGATACTTATGACAGCGCTCTTGATATTGTAGAAAACTCCTTAAATTTAAATGAAGATACAGCAATTATTCTTCACCGGGAAAAATGGCACCCGGGAGTAATTGGAATTGTAGCTTCCAGGCTTGTTGAAAAATATTACCGTCCTACTATAATGCTAACTACAGTTGATGGTATAGCTAAGGGTTCGGCAAGGAGCATCTCTAATTTTAATATTTACGAAGCATTAAAAAAATGCGAAGATCTTTTAATACATTTCGGCGGTCATCAGGCTGCAGCAGGGCTGGCCGTAGAAGTTGAAAAAATAGACGAATTTAGATCAAAGTTTAATCAGATTGTTAAAGAATCAGTGAACGAGAATGATCTTTTACCGGAAATACATATTGACTCTAAGCTAAAATTTTCGGAAATATCACCTAAGTTTTTAAAAATCATTGAACAATTTGCACCTTTTGGACCCGGCAATATGCGTCCCGTTTTCTTGTCGGAAGATGTTGAAATTGTGAATACACCAAGGATTGTTGGAATGAATCATTTGCTATTGAGCTTAAAACAAAACAGTTGCGATAAAGTATTCGATTGTATTGGTTTTAACATGGCAGATTGCCTGGAAACAATCAAATCCTGTTCATCGTTTGATGTAGTCTATACAATAGATAAATCAGTAAGAGATGGAAGAACTTTTCCACAATTCAAATTAAAAGATATAAAAGCAAAAGGAACTAATTAGGAGAGATATTAATGTCAGGACACTCAAAATGGGCAACCACCAAAAGAAAGAAAGCCGTAATTGATGCAAAGCGCGGAAAAGCTTTCACAAAGATAATCAAGGAAATAACAATTGCCGCCAGAGAAGGGGGCGGAGATCCTATCGGTAATCCCCGTTTAAGGCTTGCAGTGGACAACGCCAAAGCTGTAAATATGCCTGCCGATAATATCGAACGTGCAATAAAAAAGGCTACCGGTGAATTAGAAGGTGTTACATTTCATGAACTAATGTATGAAGGCTACGGGCCTGCAGGCGTTGCAATATTAGTTGAAGTGGCAACGGATAATAAAAACAGAACCGTTGCCGAAGTAAGACACCTCTTTAGTAAAGGCGGAGGAGGTATGGGAGAAACCGGCTCGGTTGCATGGATGTTTAATAAAAAGGGAGTTATAACTCTCCCCAGACAGGACAAAAGCGAAGATGATATGATGGAAATAATTCTTGATGCCGGCGCCGAAGATTTACAAACAGAAGAAGAATTTTATATTGTAATATCTTTGGTTGAAGCGTTTGAAACTGTAAGAAAAACATTAATCGACAAAAAGCTTACTATTGAAAATGCCTCCCTGCAATGGATAGCAAAAAATTTCATTAATGTTACCGGTGAAGATGCCGAGAAAGTTGCAAAGCTTCTTGAATCGCTTGAAGACAGTGATGACGTTCAGAACGTATATTCAAATGCAGATCTCGATATAGCTTAATTAAACACTTTAGTTTGCTTTAAACCTTGCACATTTTATCTATTCTTCCGTAACATGGTTTTACATAACGAAAAATATTTTTTAATTGCCCCGACTTAAAAGTCGGAGCAATTTACAACAGCCAGCATAGGATTAAATGATTATAATCGGAGTAGACCCAGGAACCATTTTTACCGGTTTCGGGATAATTAATTATGATAAAAATTCCTTTGACCGGATAAAAAATGGTTTAATTAAGCTCCCTTCCACAAAAACTATAGCACAAAAACTCGAATTGATTTATGATGGATTGTATAATATAATTAAAACTTACAAGCCTGATGAGTTTGCTATTGAAACAGCATTCTATGGAAAAAACGTTCAATCTGCAATGAAGATTGGTTATGCAAGGGGAGTTTCGATACTTGCCGCCATACATAACAACGTACCTATAAGCGAATACTCACCGAGAGAAATAAAAAAATCCATTGTCGGGAACGGCGCCGCATCCAAAGAGCAGGTAAATTATATGATCAGAACAATACTGGATATTAAAAACGATAAAATGCGGTTAGACGAAAGCGATGCTCTTGCCATAGCTCTTTGTCATGCATTCCGGATGAAGACCCCTTCCCAAAAGAGTAAGGATTGGAAATCTTTTGTTGAAGCATTTCCGGAAAGAGTTATAAAATAACATTTTTCCCTGAATCTGGTAATTAGAATATTTGAAATACAATAGATTGCCTACACATTTTAATCCCTAATCCTGCCGAAAATTACGTAATATGAATATGTAATTTGTCAAGCATAGTAGCAGAATCTCTTATAATAGGCTCAAGACGCATGCTTCCGATTGTTCGGAGTGAAGTGCTAAAATGTTTTTCCGAATAAGTGACCATATCCTTGACACTCATCATGCTTTTTGCAACGTGAAATGCCATATTTCTGAGTGTACTGTCATGTACGAGGCAGGCAAAAGCCATACAGATAATAGTCTGAGATAAGTCAGGGAAATACTTTATTGGAGAGAGATTCAGAATATAATCAGCCGTTAAAAAATATTTTCCAATCTGCCTTCTCACGTAGGAAAACGCAGATGTAAATTTAAACAATCCATCCTATAGGATTAATAATTTTTTTTACTTCGTCAATTATTTTTTCCTCTAATGTAGAGAGTTCCCTCATATTAATGTCATTAAAGTTTTCATCTTTCATGTACTTAGAATAGTCATCATTGCAAAAAAATGAAATGATTTTTATCGCTTTATTTTTAAATGAATCACTCAGCATTTGTATGAAGCCTTTCATTCCGAATAAGAATGTTACAGCCGCATGAGAATCTTTGAGCACAGTTTTATTTTTTGAAGAGAAAATGTTAATAATCAGCCCATGCTTCTGCGACCCTATCATAAGAAGCAGTTCATATTTAATATGTAAAAAGACGTCTGCCAAATTGGTAGTTATTATTCTATTCCAATAATCAAGTGAACAATCGACGATGTTGGTGTGAGCACTTGGAACAGAAAAATTATTAATGAAACAGTCAAAGCTGCCGAATGAAGAAAATGCTTTGTAGACAGCATCCTCTACAAAGTATGCATCTTTGCTGTCTACACGCATTAATTATAGTTCTTTAGCTTTACCGGCAATTTTCTTCCCAATATTTTCCAAAGCTTCCTGACTTGGATCAGTCAGGAATAACTTTGTACTTGAGTCTGCAAAAGAATTAGCAAGTTTCTATCCGATTTCAGACGATAACCCGCAAATAAAAATAGATCTATTATTTCCCATTTGGTAGACGCCTCCAAAACATTTAAGCTATCATATGATCTAAATCTCTGGCAACTATTTGATCTTCATTTTCAAGATGGGAAATGGGTATCTCACCTTTCATAACTCTTAAGGTATTTTTCAATTTCATGAGTTGAATAAATAAATCATGTTCGGGTACCACGTCTGCAGTATGCATAGGACTCTTAAAATAAAATGAGAGCCAATCCTGTGTGCCATTAAAGCCTGCCCTGTATGCCAAATCCATAAATAGAATAAGATCCAGCACAATAGGTGCGGCAAGTATCGAATCTCTGCACAAGAAATTTATTTTAAGCTGCATAGGGTAGCCCATCCATCCGAAGATATCAATATTATCCCAACCTTCTTTATTGTCTCCGCGCGGCGGGTAATAATTAATTCTTACCTGATGATAATAATGTGCATAAAGTCCGGGGTATAAGTCAGGTTGAAGTATAAAATCAAGCACTGAAAGCTTACTTACTTCTTTAGTTTTGAATGATTCCGGGTCATCGAGCACTTTACCGTCCCTGTTTCCAAGTATGTTTGTAGAGAACCACCCGTTCAGTCCTAACATCCTCGCTTTCAGCATAGGGGCTATTACCGTTTTTATTAATGTCTGCCCGGTTTTGAAATCTTTACCCGCAACAGGCACTCCCTGCTTTTCAGAAAATTCTATTAAAGCAGGTATATCGGTAGTAAGATTTGGTGCGCCATTAATAAATGGAATGCCTTCTGTTATTGCAGCATAAGCATATAACATACTCGGTGCAATATCAATATTATTTTCTTTCATTCCCTTTTCGAAGTTCTGTAAAGATTGATGAACTTCACTTTGACTTATATATATCTCCGTACTTGCACACCAAACTACAACAACTCTGCCAAGGTGA
This sequence comes from Ignavibacteriales bacterium, assembly GCA_003142915.1. GTDB lineage: Bacteria > Bacteroidota > Ignavibacteria > Ignavibacteriales > Ignavibacteriaceae > FEN-1297. The sequence continues at coordinate 10,163 of PLNZ01000176.1, forward strand.
TTTTGTGATTTGAAATCGCGTATATCCTGACGAATTTGATTCATCAGTTCATATTTGTTTTTGCCGTCTTTAATAAATGTTCCTTTAAGTCTCTTCACATAATAGCTGTCAAAAACACCTCTCATAGATTCTATTGATTCCAATTCTTTTGCTACTGAATCAAGATCTTTATCCTGTAATACCTGGGCTTCTTTTGCTGCGTCATAACAATTTCCCATACGTATATCCCAGCCGCCTATAACAAGGTCTTTAGGAGCGGTTAAAGAGATAAAATCTTTAATAAATGGAAAATTGTTTTTATTTCTCTCCCCGATTCTTATCGTTGCAAGTTGTGTTAATGAACCTACTGCTTTTCCGTAACCATGAACAATATTTAATACACCTGCTACAAATGTAGTTGAGACCGCCCCGTTAAGACCGACAATCAGAACACCCAATTTACCTTCAGCCGGTGCTATTTCATGTATATTTTCCATAATATCTCCTATAAAAATTTATAAAATTGGAAATTGATTAACTTCTTTTTAATGTTATTTTTTTATTATCATTTATTGTTTACCTTAATTTATTGCCCGTTGATTTTATTATATCTGCAAGGTTGTTAATTGAATTAATTATAATATCTGCAAGGTTGTTAATTGAATTAATTATAATATCTGCATCTTTTGTTTCCGCGGGTTTATTCCAGCTTTTTCCATTCAGCCAGATTGTTTTACACCCTAATTTTTTAGCTGGTATAATATCACGGTCATAAGAGTCGCCAACTACAAAAGCATCTTCAGGGGTTGTGTTAAGCCAGTACAAAGCCAATTGGAAAATGTTAGGATCGGGTTTACTTACATTAACAATTTTGGAATCTATTATTGTATCAAAATATTTATCAATGGAAAGGCTCTTTAACACGGAATCCAGGTTTCCATAATAATTGGAAACTATTCCCAGCTTATAATTACCCTTTAACTGCCGGAGAATATTATCCGCAGCTTTCATTGTTTCAATTACATCCAAATAGCAAGAATTTTTAATCGCATCTGCCGGGTGAAGATATTCATCCAGTCTTTTGTATTTATGTAAATATTCAAGCTGAAGATTGACCTGATTGGAAAGAGTTGTTATCATATCATCCTCTTTTTTCACCAGTTCATTCATTCTCTTTTCGGCTGCCAAATAAGCTTCTTCATAATCTTTTTTAGTAACGGGGATATGAAATTTCTGATAAATCTCCCAAAATTTTTCACTCCAATGAACTCCGTTAGTATCTAAAGTTCCACCGAAATCAAATAGTACTGTTTCCATCGTCCAATACTCCTTGATACTCTTCTTTGTTAATTTTGTCTTTTGATACGGCAATTAATATTAAGCCGATCAAAATCCAGAATAGTTCTCTCATCCTATTGACTAATCCGATGTATATCCCGATAGCCGGAACATAATTCAATAAGCCAAGCGTTAAATACAATCCGCCTTCTTTTACGCCAAGTTCAAAGGGAACTATAAAAAGCAGGTTGGATATAATCGCAGCTCCCGCGTTAATAAGAAATGTGTCAAGAAGTGTGGGAGAGTACCCGATAGCTTTTAAAATAAAATAGAATTCCAATGTGCCAACAAACCTTGAAGCCAGCTCAAAGATATTAGCTGCAATAAAACTCTTTTTCCTTGTACCCACCAATTCGCTGATATTTTCATCTACTCCAGTAAGAAAATCTTCTTTATTATTTACCCTTTCACTAAATTTTTTAAGGATTGGAAGTTTTACAAAAAAGAGGGCAAATGATTTTGTAACACCTCTTTTGTATCCTTTCATGAAGAGAAAAACTATTCCGGTAAATACAACCAGGCAGACAGTTAATATAACATAGGCTACGGTAGATACCGGCAGGAAAAAGTATATGGCAATGATTGCTGCAATCCAGAATAAAAATGAGGAAAGGAAATGAAGCATCAGGTACGATACTGTAACCGATAATGAACGGTTAAGTCCGATGGAGTTTTTTAATACCAAAACTTTATATGGTTCGCCTCCAAGATGAAAAAACGGCGTCATATAATTAAGAGCATAACCTCTTATAGTAACCGAAAGTACTTTATGAAATGGAAGTTCTTTCCTGTTAATAATAAAATTCCAGGCAACAGCATTAAAAAGATAAACTGGAATCCATGTGCTGATTATTAGCAAAAAATACCAGCTTGTTTTTTCCAAATTCCGGATAATATTATCAACTCCAAAATCAGCAACGAGATACACGAAGAATATTAATCCTGCCAGAAGAAAAATGTATTTGATTTTATTATTCATGTTAAATATTATTTGCCCGGGATGATTCATAACATTTAGTTAATAAAAAGATTGACTGATATGCTTCGTCAATCCAATTAATATTTTGTTGTTTATTTTTTACGGCGTTAAAAAACTGGCGGAACATATTTACATACATTAAGGAATAGTTTTTTTTATCAGAAGCATCCGGCATTTGAATTTCTTCAATTCCGGCAGAGCTGGATTTTAATAATTTATTCCCGACTTCATAATAAATACCACCGTTTTTGCAGACCAGTTTGGCATCGTTATATCTTTTATCTGCCGCCCATGTTACAGTTATTTGTGCAGCGCCCTTTTCGGACTCCAACAGTACAATTGCGCTGTCTTCACAGTTATAATCGAAGTGCTGAAGAGTTGTCAGGTTCGACATTACTTTTACCGGTTTACCAAGCATCCAGTTTGCCAGGTACAAATAATGAATTCCTGTATCAATTAATATTCCTCCGCCAAGTTCTGCTGATGATTTGCGCCATTTATCGGTTAGCGTTTCCAAACCCGGATCAGCCTGAGTGCGAAAAACATTAAATTGAATGAGCGGCTTTGATAAACCTTCCTGGGAATCGATAAAAGCTTTAAACTCCGACCAGATAGGAGAATATTTATATTGATGGCAGGGCATAAAAACTATTGATGATTCTAATAATTTTTCCCTTATTGATTCCGCTTCTTTTAAATTAAGAGTAAACGGCTTTTCGCATAGTATATTTAGCTTCTTTGAAATACACTTTTCAAGCATTTCATAATGATATTGAGGCGGGCATGATATATCAACAAAATCTAGAGTCTCTCTATCTAATAATTCCTCTAATGAAGGATAGAACTTAATCTCCGGGAATTCTTTTTGACTGATTTGAAAGTTCTGCGGATCGGGTTCAACAGCTGCTGATACTTCCGCCAAATTTTTTAATTCCACGTTTCTATAAGCATCGAGATGACTTGAACGCGCTATTTTCCCAAAACCAATTATTGCTCCTTTCAACATTATAATTCCTCCGATTTAATTGATATTGCTTCACTTAAAATAAATTTGCTGTTAGCCTCATGTTTGGCAATTACATAAATAAGAAGCAGGTTAAGACCAATAATCTGGAAGAAAGCAAAAATGTATATGTTGTTTAATAAGATTGCTATAAAGAGTACAATCATCCGGGTATTTGAGGTAAGGATATTATAGTACTTTATTAAGCGTTTGTTCTTTTCACGAAATAAAGCAGAAATAATGTTTGGAATTTTCGACTTAAAATTCAGTTCAACGTATCTAAGAAGTTTTATTGTATTTTTTGAAACGAATTCCTGCTCGATGGTATAATTAATATACATCCTCATCAGGAATTTCTTCCGGAAGTTTTTACTCCAGCTTAATTTGGAATATTCAACAGAAAGATTGGCAGAATCATCAATCTCGCTTTTTTCTTTCCCATGAACGAAATAAGAGTAAAAGTTCCGGTAGTGATCTGCTACGGCGCATTGAAATGAATGGCTTATACCCGCAATTACAGCAAAAACAAAAATGGCAGGAGACAAACCGGTATTTATAAGTCGAAGGCAGAGATGGATGTAGATACTTATATACCAGAGATTGCCTCCAAGTCCGTCGAGAATCCTGCCGTATCGACTTTTATGGTTAGTCATGCGTGCAAGCTGTCCATCTGCGCTGTCCAGCCCTTCCGCCCATATTAACAAAAATATACCTATAACATTTATTCGTAAATCCTGGTAATAGAACAAATGCCCGGCAAGTACGCCGACAAAAATGCTCAAAATTGTTAACCCGTTGGGGGTAAAGCCCATTTTCTTTGATATCAGCGCCATTAAGTAACCGAAAGGACGGTAGAATACTACATCTAAGAATTCTTCGGTGTCTTCCGATTTAAACGTATTCTTAATATTTGATTTGGTCAGCAACATGCTGAAATACCTCATCCATTATTTCAATTCCTTCTTCGGCTATTTCTTCTGTAATTACCAACGGAGGATTTATCCTTATATCGGGATTATATCCCATTAAAATTAAGCCTCTGTTCAGGCATTCTTTGAAAATAACTTGTGTGTATTTTTTGTCCAACTTTTCCTTTGAATTTTTTGATTTAACTAATTCAACACCTATCATTAATCCTTTACCACGTACATCGCCGACAAAGTTATATTTGTCCTGGAAAGTTTTTAATTTTTCCAACATAAAAGCACCGACTTTGGCTGAATTTTCTACCAATCCTTCATCTATGATTGTTCTTAGTGTAATATATGCCGCCGCGGACGCAATGGGATTCCCGCCGTAACTTGATGAACTGCCTGATGGATTTGCAAACGGTTTTGCATTAATAATTTCTTCATTGGATATTAATCCGGTCATCGGAAAACCGCCGCCGAATCCTTTGCCAATCGTTATAATATCCGGTACAACATCGTCATGCTGGCAGCCGAACATTTTTCCGGTTCTTCCGAAACCTGTAATCATTTCATCGGCTATTAATACAGCGCCGATTTTATTGGAAAGTTTTTTAAGCTCTACTAGAAATCCTTTTGGAGGTACAACATTTCCGTTAGTTCCCTGGATCGGCTCGACTACAAATGCAGCCACCTGTCCGGTTGTTTCATATCTGATTTTATCTTTAATAAAATCAACACATCTGAATTTGCATTCAGGGAAAGTATCGTTTAACGGACAACGGCGGCAATTTGCATATGGAGTTGAGAATGTACCGACCGGTAATGGTCCTAATCCGTACTTGAAAGTATCACTTAACAAACCGAGCACTCCCATAGTTTTACCATGAAAACCGCCCCAAAAACTTATAAACTCAGTTCTTTTTGTATAAGATTTGGCAAGTCTTAAGGCGGCTTCCACTGCTTCAGCGCCGCTGCTGTAAAACTGGCTGCGATTAAGGTCCCCCGGTGTTACTTCTGCAAGCAGCTTTACAAGCTTAGCGCGCATTTCGGTTGTAAAACTTCCCACATGAATTTTAGCAAGCTGTTCTGAAAAACCTTTTACATACCTTGGATGGTTATATCCCAGGCTGGCTACACCCACACCTGCGAAGAAATCGATAAAGCGGTTACCGTCAACATCCTCAATTATTGCGCCTTCACCTTTTGCAGTAACAATTTTTGATGATGTCGCAATTGTTTGCGTTCCCGGGGCAATATACTTTTGCTCTTCATTAAAAATTTTCAATGATTTTTTCCCGGGTATTTCGGTAACAACAGAAGAGTACTTCCGTTTATTAGTTTTGTTCAACATAACTTAAAGCCTTTCTATGGATAAATTGGCCTATATGTTTTGCTGCTTCATCTCTTATTGGAGCAAAGCTTGGCCAATCGTTTATATCAATTATTGATAGAGTTCCCTTCGGAGAAACGATAACGTCCCCGCCGAAAATATCAAGCCCTAAAACTTCAGCAGATCTAAAAGCCAGATTTTTTAACTCGTCTAAACCAAACTCTACATAATCATGCCCATTTAAATAGTACCAATGAAAAAATCCGGTTCCTAAAACTCCGTAAAACTTTATTGTATCACCGGGCAGATGTTCCTGTATAACAGTCTTTTTAATTCCTCTTTTATAAAACTCTTCCAGCGTTGTTTCCAGTTCATTTTTGGAATAAATGAGGGTAACATCTTCTTTATGCTCCGCATGAACATCACCGCGTTTAAGCCACAATTTGGAATTAGGGAAAGAATCAATAACATCTTTTGCCTCGCAGTAATTTTCCAATATTATACTCTTCGGAAAAGGTATACTAGCTTTAGTCAGCATATTTATCATATTTATCCTGTAAGAGTTTAAAGCTGAGGCCGGGGTGTTAATTATCATTGCACCATTATTTTCAAAAGCCTGCAGCTTGAGCAAACCGGGCAGCCCCTGCGCCATAGAAAAAATAATTTTATCATCTATGTCATTCGTTTCTATAAATGACTCATTCAAAATTTCCACCTCATTTCCGAGATTTTTGAGTATCTCGCCGGTTTTTATTAATATGAGATAATCATTTGTAATGTGATTCGGTGAATAAATTTCTTTTCTTTTAATTCCGGTAAATTTTAGTTTCATAATTTCCCAAATTGTGTTATTAAAATTTTTAATTAAAAAATCTTTACCTTAACGTACCTGTCTGGATTCTCCTTGATGTCGTTAACCAAATTATTGATGTCCTTTATCAGATCGTTAAGATTATGGTACAATTTTTTGTCATTTAGCAAACCTCCGGCAACTGTGCTGTCACTCTGGACCTTGGAAAGAATTCCTTTTAGCTGTGCAGCAGATGAGTTTATATTATTATATAATGAATCTTCTACAACTAATTTCCCCAGAGTCCCTTTACCATCACGTAAGTCGGTTACAATTCCTTTGAGGTCTTTAATTACATATACAAGATTATTGTAAAGTTCTTTATCGTTTATAAGCTCTCCCAGAGAATTGTTTTTATTTTCAAATGACGACAATATATTATCTATTTTATTTATTACACGGTTTATTCCGTTAACAGTAGCAGGTTCATTTATAAGCGCTCCAATGCTCCCTTTTCCTGCTGCAATAGTATCGGTTATTTTATGCAGATTGAGGAGGATTCCTTTCAGGTCAACAACAGCCGGGGATAGGCTTTGTGAAATATCCTCAAAGCCTAAAGTTGAATTGAACGGGATAGTAGAACCCTCAGCTACTGCAATCTCATTTGGTTTGCCAACAGTGATATAGACTAACTTGTCTCCTAATATTCCGATAGCTTTAATTTCCGCCCTTGAGCTTGCTGTAATTTTATTTTGATATGAACTCAGAACCCTTAATGATATGCAGATAATGCTTTTCTCATTGCCGGGCACAAAATCAATCTTCTCAACATCGCCTGCTTTAATCCCTCCCAACATTACAGGCGCGCCTTTTACAAGACCTGCTGCATCTGTAACATAAGTTTTCAGGCTGTAGGTTTTCGAGAAAAAATAATCATCTGTACCGACTATTATGAGAAGGATAAATATTATCAACAGGCCGGCAAAAACAGTTAAGCCGACTTTGTAATTTTTTATCTTGTCCTTTTGTTCTTCCATTGAATATATTTATTTATTGTTAACAAAAAATGAAGCATCTTCAAAAATCTCATAAAAGAAATCTTTGATAAATTGATCTTTAGATTTTAGTATATCTTTTAAATTGCCTGATGTAATAACTTTGCCGTCATTTATTACAGTAAGAACATCACCGATTGCAATGGCATCGTTCAATATATGCGTAACAATAACGGAGGTAGTTCCTCTTGATTTCAAACTTTTAATGAGATTGAGTACAGCTTTTGTATTAATAGGATCGAGTCCGGTAGTCGGTTCATCAAACAAAATTATTTTGGGATCTAACGCTAAAGCTCTTGCAACAGCCAGCCGTTTTTTCATCCCACCGCTTAACTGATCAGGATATAATTTTTCAGTACCCGAAAGATTAACGAACGATAAAACTTCTTCTACCTTTTCACTAATTACATTTAGCGGTTTATCACTGCCTTCTTTTAAAAAGTAGGCTGCATTTTGTTCAACTGTTAAAGAATCGAATAAAGCATTTGCCTGGAAGACCATTCCGATTTTTCTTCTTACATCCAGTACATCACTTCCGGTTTCATCCAGAATGTTTTTGCCGTCAATAATTACGCTTCCACTATCTGCTTTCAGCAATCCAAGTATAACTTTTAATATTGTGCTTTTTCCTGCCCCGCTTGGCCCCAGTATTACCGACGTTGTTCCCTCCTCTATAAATAATGAGACATCATTTAAAATGAGTCTTCCAGTCAATGTTAACGATATGTTTTTCAATTCAATCATATTCGCTTACAAGACCTCCCAGACTATTTTTGTAAAGATTACATCCAGTCCGAGAACTACAGCAGAAGACATAACGACAGAACTGATAGCTTTTTTACCGAGGTTTGTAGTTCCGCCGCTTGTACTTAAACCATAATAACAACTGATACTTGAAATGAAGAAAGAAAAGAAAACAGGTTTAATACATCCAACGAAAAGATCTTTCAATTTTATAACCTTTAACACAGAATCAATCAGATATGCTAGATCTACATGAAATGTTAAGTTAGCTATAATAACTCCGCCTATTATACCGGATATATCTGCAATTAAAGTGAGAGGTAAAAACATCACGAGAGCCGATATAACACGTGGAATGACCAACTTTTTTGTCGGGCTTAAACCAAAAGCTCTCAAAGCATCAATCTGTTCGCTTAATTGCATGGCTCCAATTTCTGAAGTGTTTTTTGCGCCAGTACGTGACGCCAGCAAAAGCCCTGTTACTACCGGGCCCAGTTCCCGTATCATGCCTAAGGTAATGGTACGCCCTATAATGGTTATAGCGCCGTATGTTTCTAAATTATGACCGGCTTCAGTAACCAGAATCATTCCTGCAAACAAACCGCCTATAAGAACTAATAAGATGGCTTGAGGGCCTATAGCATACATCTCCTGAAGTGTATCTGACCTGCCTCGTCTATATGAAGTCAAATTCTTTAATATATCTATGACGAGAAAAGTGTACTCTTCTAAAGAGGCCAGCTTTTTCTTAATTGAATTTATTATTGAATAATTTTTTATCATTTTTTCTCAGACTTAATCAGTTCTTCTGCTTTTGGTATATCTGTAACATGATCAACATCAATAATTTTTGAAAACGAAAACCCCTTTAGAATGTGACCACGAGCAACCAACAGCCGTAAAAAGTTTCTTAATCTAAATATTCCGTTTTCTAACGCATAACTCATTTCTTTGAAGATTATAGGAGAGAAATAATAGATACCGCCGGTTGCCCAGTTATAACCCTCTTTAGAATCGCTAAACTTTAAAATCGTATCTTCTTCATCCATAGCTACACAAAGAGGTTTTTCGTCGTCTATATACCGTGTAACTGCGAGTGTACCATCAATATCTTCACGTAGTAATGAATAGTTGATGAATTCCGAGAATTCGCTTTCGAGGAAAACAGAATCGGTAGTGGCCAGACAAAATGGTTCTTTCATAAGATAAGGCGCTAAAGCAAACAAACTGTGCATTGAGCTTTGTGTGTCTTGTATGATAATATCTACCGGTAACCCGAAGTCATTCATTAAAAGATAGTTCTTAAGCTCTGGCTCATGGGAGTTAATAATGCAAAAAACTTTTTGCGTTTCGATAGATCGTGCAATTCTGATTATTCTTTCTATCAGGTATTCACCATTTATTTTTATCATATGCTTCGGGCTTTTCAAACCTTCCGCTTTAATGCGCGAGCTTTCCCCGGCTCCAATAATTGCTAAGTCCATAGTAAAACCATTCGTTTTTTAAATATTCCTTAAAATATTCTTTTCCCCTCGGGTTCTGATCTTAAGAACGTTCCAACTATTCATAATTAATTCAAAAGATTTCGATCCGTCATAGCCGAATATTTTTCCTTATTACTGATTCGTTCAGTCAGCATCCATTTGAATAAATCGACTTTTTTGTTCCGTTAAGGTATACCGCAGAAGTAAAGTCAGGGAATTGTTCCTTAACCTTTTGCAATATATCGGTTGAAAGAATATTAACTTTACGGTCGATATCCGAATGATATAATATCTTCTGCCAATCTACTTTTTATCCACCGGCATACCAATCAAACGGCATAACCGGAACAACATGGCAAAAACAGATAAAAACCTTAGTATGAACAATACCGATATTATCCGCAGCCCATGTTACAAGTTCGTGAACATATTGTAAGGTATCTTCGTAAACAGTCAAATTAAATGAGCACGCAAGGTCGTATATTGAAGTTGCTTTTTGATCATTTGGTTTCATAAGTTCTCTATTGTTTTATGAAAAATTTCATAGTCTTAATCTTGTTTTTTTTAAGAAATAGAACTAATCCGGTAATCAACTTTAACGGTTCTCCAAAAATAATTTTCACCTCTTCCGGCTTCGAAAATTTTTGATTTTTACCGAATGATTTTTCATTCCTTTTAATCGCCACCGAAATTTTTGGCACATTAAATTGAATTGCTATCTTCCCGTAACCTGTAAATATGTTGTTTCCTTCACAATGTAGTTTGCTTTCGAATCTGTTAATTGATCTTGAGTCTGTTGTAATAAAGCCTGCGCTTCGAGTAAATCCGAAATAGTTGTTAAACCATTTTTGTAGCTATCATCGTTTACTTTGAAGTTTTCTTCGGCTTGCGCTTTCGATTCATCGCTTAGCAAATACTGCTTATAAGCGTCGGTTAAATCCTGCCATGCTTTTTCAATTTGCAAAACAAGAAGTTCGGAATTACTTTTAAAATTATTCTCGGTGATTTCTTCTTTTATACTCCTTTCCTGAAGTTCATGCGAACCGCCCCACCAGCCGGATATCGGTACAGATACAGTACCGAATACCATTCCGAGCGTTCTTTCATTGGCTTCATCAAATTTCAAATATAACCCGCTAACACCTATACCTGCCTGCGGAAGATATTCGCCGAGTTTCATGCTTGTTTGAAGTTTCTCTGCTTCAACTGATTTTTCAAGTAATCTGTATTCGGTTCTCTTTTTCAGAGCTTCGTCTTTATCTACAAAGTAGCTTTGGGGTATTTCGTAAATTTTCAATTCATCCTTCAATATAAGTGCTGAATCATACGGTACACCGATATACTGGCAGAACGCCATCGCAGCAAGTTTTCTCCCATTTTCCAGTTTTGATTTATTAAGAAGTACCTCGCCCAATTTTAATTTCACTTTCAAAACGTCGTTCTTCATTACTAAACCGGAATTAAAAGCATCTTGAACCTGCGCTAAAAGACGATTTAACAACTCATTATATTTATCAATAGTTTTTTGTTTCTCTTCCAGAGAAACAATTTGCCAGTATTGTTCTTCGGTTTTTAAAAGGATTTCATACTGCGCAAGCTTATCCTTATATTCACTAACTTCCTCGCCTAATGAAGCAAGTTTGTTTCCATTAATTATTCTTCCACCGGCAAATACGGGTTGGACTACATTTATAAATCCTACTGTTCCATTTTTCAGAAATCCCATTGCGCCGCTTTGTGTCTCAACTTCCATTATATTATTCTGAGCGCTCCACACCAACCCGCCGGCACTTACGCTGGGAAAATAATTTGTTAAAGCGGATTTCCTAATCTGATGCGCAGCTTCAATTTCCAGTTTGCTGTTTTTACTTTTTGCATTGTTTTGCAGCGCAAGTTGTTTGCTATCATCGAGCGTTAAGACTCTTTGTGCAAAGATTTGATTAAAACACAAGAACATTATCATCGGAATAAAAAAAATTATTTTTTTCATACTAATTCATTCTCTTCAATTCTTTCAAAATCTTTTCTGCAAAAAAGATAATAGAGCATCGGAAGGATAAGCAGCGACAATGGCATCGCAAAAATCAATCCGAAACAAATTACCGAGCCAAGCGGTCCCCATAATGGCGAGCCGCTCATAATCATTGGAATCACACCGACTGCCGCTGCGGCTGAAGTAAGAAAAATTGGACGCATTCTTCTTTTGCCTGCTGCAATCGCCGCTTCTTCAAGGGAGTGCCCGTGTTCACTGCGGAGTGTTTCAGCATAAGAGACATAAATAATTCCGTTACGAACGACTATTCCAATTAAACTGGTAATTCCAATCAAGGCGGTAACGCCAAACGGATACCCTGTTATGCTAATTCCTAACGCCGCACCGAATATGGTTAGAGGCATTGCCATCATAATCAGAACAGCTGTTTTTACCTTTCTGAACTGGAACAGTAAAATGATGAATATTATCGCAACGGATACTGCCATTGCATAATACATCGGGGTTATTTCTTCTACTTCCATCTGATAATCACCGCCGTAGTTGATAGATACGCCTTCCGGTAATTTTAATTTATCTATAATAAGTCTTGCTTTATTGAATAAACTTGACGCGTAAATACCTCTTTCAACATCTACACTAACCGTTATTGTACGGACTCCGTTACGTCTGGCAATTTCACCTTCCGTCCATTCCTGTTTTAGATCCGCCAATTGCCTAACCTGCACTGACGAAACCAAAAATGGAGAGGTTACATATTGATTCATAATATCGTCAACGTTCGTTTTGGTTTTTTTGTCAACTATTAAGTTGACGTTAACCGGGTAATCGCCTTCCCAGATTGTTGAAACCGGAAATCCTTTTGTCCCGACCATCAACGAGTAATCAAGTATTGTTTTTGAATAACCAAGCCGGCTTGCTTCATCTTGTTTTAGATTCAACCTAACTGCCTGGAGAGGTTGTTCATAATCGGTTCTAACCCATTTAGCGCCTTCTATTCCGCTCATAATGCCCGACACTTGAGCTGCAACTTGCTTTATTGTAGCTATACTGTCGCCCGAAATTCTGATTTCAATCGGAGCTTTAGTAAACGACATTTCAATCTGCTTCCATCGAATATAAGCGTTCGGATTTGAATCGCTGTATTTCTTGCTGTATTCATCTAGTATTTCTTTTGATGACTTACTTGATTCAGTTATTACCAGCAATTGTCCGTAATTCTTTGAGGGAAAATTTGGCGCGTACAGAGTATGGAACCTGGGAGAACTTGTTCCAACAAATGCCGCAACTTCTTTTACACGACTGTCGTTTTTAAGTTTATTCTCAATTTCTTTCAAAACAAGATCGGTTTGCTGTAAGGAACTGCCAACCGGCAAGTATACTTCTACAGCAAATTGATTGCGTTCAAAAGGAGGAAACATTTGCTGGTGTGTGGTAAACAAGAGTAAAAGTCCCAACAGAAACGATATAGCTCCAATAATAACAACTATAGTTTTCTTCTTGAACGATTTTTCTAAAAGCCTGTCATAAAAAGATTGCACCCAATTTAAGAATGCTCCTTTTTTCCCTTTGCTGTTTACCCCTTTTATTCCGTGCTTTATGAACGTATAGCTCATTAAAGGAACCAGCACTACAGAGACAAGAAGCGATATTGATAGTGCATAAGTAATTGTGAGCGGTAACGATTTTATAAAGTCTCCGGCGAGACCGGTCATAAACATTACCAATGGAACGAAGGTAAAAATAAGTATTAATGTTGCCGAAAAGACCGAACCGAAAAGATCCGTCACACTCTGCGAAGCGGCATCGTGCGGAGTTATACCATTGTCAAGTTTTTCAACGTAATTATCTATAATTACAATCGCGTTGTCCACCACCATTCCCAGGACAACAATTAGTCCGGCAAGGGATACGGTTTGAAGATCCATTCCTGTTGCCCACATTATACCAAGGGTAATAAAAATTGAAATTGGAATAGCGGACGCCGCCACAAGAGCGACTCTTCTGGGCAATAAAAGAACGGTTACGAGAATAACCGAAAAAATTGCCAGCCCAAATTCTATTAGGAAATTATAGATTGAATGTGATACAAAATCGGGCATATCGGAAATAATTCCTACATGAACATCCGAAGGCACTTTTGCGATAAATTTTTCGATTTCTTTTTTTACTTCATCCCCATATTGCACAATATTATTACCGGGAAGCATTTCAAGAGAAACGATCAAACATTTTTTTCCATTAAGCCTTATGTATGAATCCGGCTCTTCATATTCCCTTACAACTTTTGCCACGTCTTTTACACGGATAATATTGCCCATAGGATCGGAATAAATAATTTGATTGGCTATGTCGCTTTCTGTTTTATAACCGGATGGAATATGTATTGGTCTTATAAATTTTCCATCGTCTATTTCACCCGCATAATTAATCATACCCTGCGGCTTTAGCGCAGCTAGCACTACAAGCGGTTTAATGCCGTAATTTGTCAGTTTGGCGTCGTCTATATAAACATTGATCTCCTCTTGCTGTAGCCCGAAATGCTTAACTCTTGAGGTTGAAGGTATCTTACGAACATCGTCTTCAAACTTTTCTATAATCTTTTCAAGTTCCTTGTATGTTTTAGTTTCGGAATCAACAGCCAATAGTATCGCTGATGTATTGCCGAAATCATCATCCGCCGTCAGCGATAGTACGCCGGAAGGAAGTTGTGACTTAAAATCATTTAATCCAAGCCGAAGCTTTGCCCAGAATGCCTTCGGATCATTTTCTTTTTTCTGAACCTCGACATAGATAACCATAACGTTTTCTTTCGAAATGGAATGGGTCTTCTTTTTATCAACAGCTTCATATTGGAATAAATAGTTTTCAACTTTCTTAGTTAATTGTTCTTCCACTTGCTGCGATGATGCGCCCGGGAATATTCCGATTATCAACCCCTGCCGAATTTTAAATTCCGGAAATTCATCGCGGGGCATCTGAATTAGCGCTATTATCCCAAACAGGACGAGAATACCGGTCGCCGCTATTATAAATTGCTTATGACGGAGAATTATTTCAATTAACGTTCGTTTTGTTTTCATAAGTTTATTCCTGCGCTTACCGGTTAACTATATGTATTAATGAATTGTCAACAAGTTTTTGCTGACCGGCAACCACGATTTCCTCTCCATCATTCAATCCTTCGGTAATTTCAATCCCGTTCTTTAAGAGCCTTCCGGTTTTAACATATTTTCTTACAGCTTTATTTTGGTTCACCGCATAAATGAAATTTCTTCCTTGCTCATCAACAAGAACTGCCCTATCTGGAACAATCAATCCACCGGTTTTATTAATTTTATCAAGAGTAACATCACAAATCATCCCTGGTTTTATTTGCTGGTTCTTATTAACTATTCCTATTTTGATTTTATAAGTATGTGCTATGGGATCAGCGAGAACACCGATTTCCTCAACCGTTCCTATAAATTCGGCGTTGTTTAATGCAGCAATTTTTATTTTAGTTTTATCTTCTTTTTTTACAGATGAAATTTCATTTTCCGATATCGGTACTCTGGCAAACACTTTCCCAATTTTCACAATATCGATTGAAGTTAAATTAGGCATTGCACTCATTCCTGGATCTATTGAGCGCTTACCCACAATTCCATCAACAGGAGAATAGAGATTGCAATCATCTAAACTCTTTTTTGCTATTGCGGTTGCCGCTTTCGCTTGCTGCAATGCGGTTTCAACTTCCACTAATTTTATTTCCGGAAGGTTGCCGTTTTTGTACATGGGCAATAATCTATTATAAGCGTCTTCCGCTTGTTTCTGAGATGCCAACGACATTTCATAAGCGTTTTTATATGTCTCATCGTTTAGTGTGGCAAGAAGCTGCCCTTTCTTTACAAAATCACCTTCAGAAACAAGAACGCGAGCAACGCTTCCCACACCGGAAAAACTCAATGGTATCGATTCGGATTCTTCGATTGTTCCGCTGTATGCGATAGTCTGACTTCCATCAAAACTTAATACCTGTTTTACTTCCACATTTACAGAAGTATCGATTAATTTATTTCCGGATGAATCACTACATCCTATATAAAATATCGATGTTAAAACTATTAGGATACCCACCCATAATTTGTGTTTTTTCATTCTCTTTCCTTGATATTTTTATAATTTTTAATCTTCATTTTTAGTAGTTGGTAAATAAAAATTAGCGTCCCTTAATTGTGTCTTGCCTTTTGTTAAGTAAGTACAAATATCAACTGAATATCAGAATTTACTTTCTAAGAAAAATCAATTTTCGCACCAGGTTTTTAAAAATAAAAACATGCAAATACGACTTAAATTTAAAGGATTTATAAATATAATTGCTTATATAAAAGTAATATCTTATTTTTACTGCTTAAATAAAAGCAATCAATTATATTTAGGGATAACATGGAAATCTTTAACGAGGATTTTTCTTTGCTGATATCCATCAACGATGATATAGCAACAATAAAAGATAGTGAGAATTTATTTTTAACAATATTTAATAAACTACATGATTTTTATGGAATTAAAATCGTAGGGATAGCCCTATTTGACAAGACTGAAGAAAATCTCGGATTCATTATTGCAAAAATTGAGGAACAGAAAAGCTTAATTGATTCATTTGTATGGCTCCAAACATTTTCCATAGATTCTATCCCGTTTAAATTATCGCTCGTAAATCCCAATACAACACACATCGACGCAAAATATTTCCATTCAATGCAAACACTAAACGAAAAACAACCATCGTTTGGAGAAGTATTGGGAGAGATGAACATCAATACACTATTATTAATACCGATGCAAACAGGCGGCGAGCTAATTGGATTTCTTATTTATCCATCAGAAGGATATAATATAAATGTAAAGGATAATGACTATTCACTTAGAATTGCCAACCTGATTGGTTCTGCTATTAGCAATGTAAGATCTTATGAAGAACTACAAAGCAAAGAAAAAGAAAAGGAAATGCAGATCAGATTGCTTGTTGATTTAGTTACAATTATGGAGAAAGATGCTTTATATATAAAATTAGCCGGTGAGATAAACAAAATAATTCCCTGTGAATATGTGGCAGTCTACGCTCAACACTCCGAAACAAATTTTACGACAATATTTTCACTTGACAAAGATAATACAGGTCAGTTCAAAATAATGCCGTCTACCCGAAACATAACAATATCTCTATTATCAATAAAATCAAAAGTTGGAGGAAAAGACGGGCCCAACAACTTAGAAATAACAGGTGAGCAATTCGATAAACTTTGTGAACAATTCTCATATCTCAGACAGTTGAAAGAAAAAAACTCTATCAACTCTTTGCTCGTTTTACAATATGCTTATGAAAATGTAGGTGAATTAAATCTCATCCTTGGCAGAAGTAACCCGTTTTTATGGAGGAATGGAAAAGAAATAATGGATTTTATGTTCTCACAAAACAAAGATACATTTTTTGCAATGAAAGAAATTGAACTCGGGGTGCATTTATTGCCGCAGTTAGGTTTGATATTAGGCAACCTCTATGCTTTTGAAGAAATTCAAATATTAACGAAAAAATTAGAACAAGAAAAAAACTACTTGCTGGATGAAATCAATTTAACAAATAGTTTCCAGGAAATGATAGGTAACAGCCAGCCAATTCAGAACACATTAAATAAAGTAAAACAAGTTGCTCCGCTTGATGCAACCGTTTTAATTCTAGGAGAAACGGGTACGGGAAAAGAGTTAATCGCAAGAGCAGTTCATAATCTTTCAAAAAGAAAAGAGAGTACTTTTATAACTGTTAATTGCGCCGCCCTTCCCACTCAATTAATAGAATCGGAATTATTCGGACATGAGAAAGGAAGTTTTACCGGCGCTGTAGAAAAAAGGATAGGAAAATTTGAAGTAGCAGAAGGCGGCACTATATTTTTAGATGAGATAGGGGAACTGCCGCTTGAAATTCAGGCAAAACTTTTGCGTGTTTTGCAGGAAAAGGAATTTGAACGGCTTGGAGGCAAAAGTACAATACATTCCGATGTACGCATCGTTGCCGCCACAAACCGCAATCTCGAAAGGGAGGTTGATGAAGGTAAGTTCAGAGCCGATTTATATTTTAGACTAAATGTTTTCCCAATAACTGTCCCTCCACTTCGCGAACGAATAGAAGACATTCCTTTATTAGTAAAATATTTTATTGATAAATATTCCAAAAAAATTGGTAAAGAAGTAAAATCCATCAGGAAAAACGACTTGGATACGTTGGTGCAGTATAACTGGCCGGGTAATATCCGTGAATTGGAACACTTTATCGAACGGGCAATAATTATTTCGGAAGGATCAAATTTAAATTTCGAAAAACTTTTAGGCGGAAATCTCCAAAAAACAGAACCAGATTTCCAATCATTCAAAACATTAGTGAAAATTGAAAAAGAGCACATTATAAATGCCCTAAAAATCGCTAATGGAAAAGTTACTGGAGAAAAAAGTGCCGCCCAGCTTCTAGGTATAAACGGGAAAACACTCGGTTCTAAAATGCGTAAGCTTGGAATAAAAAGAGAGATAGTTATTACAACTTAGATTACTTTTCGTTTTGTAATTATTTAAATTTATTAAACAATTTACACGGATATAATTATTCCTAATCTATTGAAGTCAAATTCTTTACGTATTAAGTTTCGTTGAAATATTTCATCGGCTTAATACTTGAGATTTTATTTCTCATGAACTTAAATGTAAGTTTGTGGATGGGGTTTAGTATTTCATAGTCTTGTGATTAATGTTACTATCAATTTGTGGTTATTAATATATTTGTGGTAATTTAATTTTGATTTTCAATTTTGAAATATTAAATATGGACTCAAGTTGACCACTCATTGTTTTATGCTATTAAAATCCGTTCCACCAAAGGCGAACAGGTGAAATGGTTAATAAGTGTGAGCTTTTTTTTAAGATGAATTTATGGCAGTTTTAACGGTTTACTTTTACTGGCGTTCAACTTGAGCATATTAAATATTTTTCACAACATAATTGAATAATAGAGAACGTAGTATCTAAAATTTTTGATTTTTATATTAGAAATATTTAGTTTATTCCATTATATATACTGTATTAAAATATGATCGGCTATTTAATAGGAAAAATAATTTCATCAAAACCAACAAAAATTTTACTTGATGTAAACGGGGTTGGCTACCTGGTAAACATTTCTATAAATACTTTTGAAAAAATTTCAGGCAAAGACTTCGCATCTTTGTTTATTCATACCAGTGTAAAAGAAGATTCAATTACACTTTTCGGTTTCTCAACTGAAACGGAGAAAGAAATGTTCGAACTTCTTATTTCAGTAAACGGAATAGGCCCCAAGATTGCGTTAAGTATCCTTTCGGGAATTAGAACCGACGATCTTAAAAGAGCTATTCAATCATCCGATATCTCTCGGATAGTTGCTGTCCCCGGCATAGGCAAAAAAACAGCGGAGAGATTAGTTCTTGAACTCGGAACTAAAGTGAGCAATATTGCAGCAGGTGATGCAACTGAAATATCCTATAGCATTAAGAATGAAGCTGTAGCTGCATTAGGGACACTTGGATATAATTCGAAAACGGCAGAAACTGTGGTTAGAGAAATTTTAAGAGAGAACCCAGACTGCACACTCGAGGAGCTAATCAAGAAAGCTTTGGGTTTTTTAAACAAATAACTCAGGTTACGCAAAAGATATTTACCCAACTATACAACTCAATTCTGCGATATTATCAATTCTTGCAAATAATTTATCTCCCTTTTCCACTTTACCAACCCCTTTGGGCGTGCCTGTAAAAATTAAATCGCCTTCTTCCAAAGTCATAAGTGATGAAATATATTGCACCAATTCAGCCGGTGGAAACAACATCATTTTTAATTTTTCACATTGCCTGTTTTCATTATTGATAACAAGAGAAATTTCTTCGTTTAAGGTCAAGGCATAATCATTTTTCAAAATAAAATCAGAAAGGACTGAGGACGTATCAAAACATTTGGCTATTGTCCATGGATGTCCATTCTTTTTCAATTCACTCTGAATATCTCTTAGAGTCATATCCAACCCAACGCCATACCCAGCAATTGCCTTTTCCGACACTTTTTCATCGGCATCTTTTATTTTTTTGCCTATCAAAAGAACCAGCTCCACCTCATGCTGCATTTCATTTGAAAAAGTTGGATAGATAATTTTTTCTCCTGAATAAATAACCGAAGAAGGCGGCTTTAAAAATACTACAGGTCTTTCAGGAATTTCATTTCCCAATTCCTTTGCATGCTCTGCATAATTTCTTCCGACACAAACAATTTTTCCTATAGGAATTTTATTAAATAGGTTTTTGATCTTAATGTATTTCATAAATGCCGTCGGTTTATGTTAGAAATTGTACACAATTTAAGTTTTCTGTTTCTTAGGTTTAGCTGCCGGAAATAATACATTATTTAAGATTAACCGGTAGCCGGGTGAGTTTTTATACAAAGACAAATCGGTTGGCGGATCGCCAACAAGATGCTGATACGCTTCGGGATCATGACCGCCGTAAAATGTAAATGTACCTCTGCCATAATCACCGTGAATATACTTTACCTGGTCGGTACCCTGACGCTCTGCTAAGATAATAATAGATTTTTTAATTACCGCTTTGTGAAAGCCCGTAGTTTGTCCCATAAACCCATTTATTACATTTACGTGATCCTGTGTAAGCATACATGGAACCGGATCGTATTTTGCTGAAAAATCAAACAAGGTAAAATAATCATTAGCCTTGTCTCCAACTTCATTCGGTTGAATATTGATATCACTGAAAGAATACACATACGGATTCATTTCAAGCTTAAAATCAGTAAAGGCAAGTGTATTTGAAAAATCTAATTTACTTTGCGCATCAGGATCGGCAGGATCACCATCGAACATTTGAGCGCATATATCGGTATGCTCTGCAGCTAAAGCAATATCGAAAGTGTCGGTTGCCGAACACATTGCAAAAAGAAAGCCTCCTTGTCCAACATAATCTTTAATATCCAACGCTACGGCTCTCATCATTTCAGAGACTTTCTTAAATCCGTTTTTCTTTGCGTCACCTTCATATTCAAGCTGGCTGTCTATATACCATTGCGCATTACTGAAGCTTGCATAAAATTTTCCATATTGACCTGTAAAGTCTTCATGGTGCAGATGAATCCAATCATACTTGGATAAGTCACCGCGGAGGATTTCATCATTCCAAATTTTTGTATAGGGAATTTTCGCATAGTCAAGAGCAAGAGTGACGGCATCATCCCATGGATGAAAGCTTGGCGGAACATAAACAGCAATTTTAGGCGCTTTTTCCAATCTTACAACGTCCATATTGTTATCATCCTTTTGAACGATAGAATATATCTCTGCTGCTTGTGATGTTTCCAGCACATCGAATGCTACACCCTCAATACGGCATTCATTCGCCGTCCTATCCGAATAATCCAGCATGAAAGAACCGCCCCGGTAATTTAAAAGCCAGTCGGCTTTTTCCCCTCGTTCCAAAATATGAAATGTAACTCCATACGCTTTTAAATGGTCTGTCTGCTGCAAGTCCATATAAATTAAAATTTTTGATTGGGGGATAGCAAAAAATGGAAGAAAAAAAAGAATAAAAAAAATCTTTTTCATTTTATACGTCGAAACCATCGTAAATAAATCTTTGAGAGTTTATCCCTGTAAACTATTTTCTCAACAGGAATATTTTTACGCGGCAATATTAAGCTGATTTTCTATCCGACTCAAGGTAAATCGGTTCGGCGCTGTGCACAACTACATCTTTGGTAACAATGCACTTTTCAATATTTTCCCGGCCCGGCAAATCATACATAATATCAAGCATGAAGTCTTCCACAATTGAGCGAAGCGCCCTGGCGCCTGTCTTACGTTCAAGCGCCCTGGTAATAATGGCGTCTACTGCNNTGTTTAAGAATGGCATTTTTCGGTTCAACCAGAATGCTCTTTAATGCTTGTTCCGAAAGAGACTGGAGAGGAGCTATAATGGGGATTCTCCCAATCAATTCAGGAATTAAACCAAAGCGGAGTAAATCATCCGGAAGAATATGTTTCAGCATATCTTCATCTTCATTTTTACTTTTTACCCCTTCTGCCGCAAAACCCATCCTATTTTTATTTATTCTCGCTGCAATAATTTTATCAATTCCTTCAAATGCGCCGCCTACAATAAATAAGATATTTTTAGTATTAATATTTATCAGACTCTGTTCCGGGTGCTTTCTTCCGCCTTTAGGTGGAACGCCGGCAATAGTGCCTTCTAATATTTTTAATAATGCCTGCTGAACCCCTTCGCCGGATACGTCCCTTGTAATAGAAGTGCTCTCGCTTTTACGGGCAATTTTATCAATTTCATCAATGTAAACTATTCCCTTTTGGGCTCTTTCAAGATTATAATCTGCAGCTTGTAATAGATGTACAAGTACGGTTTCCACATCATCGCCAACATAACCGGCTTCGGTTAATGTTGTAGCATCCGCAATAGCAAAAGGGACATCCAGTATTTTAGCAAGAGTTTGCGCAAGGAGTGTTTTTCCAACTCCGGTTGGGCCAATTAATAAGATATTGCTTTTTTCGATTTCAGTATCATCAAGCTCAAAAAATGCGGATTTCGAGTTAATTCTCTTATAATGATTATAAACAGCAACGGAAAGGACTTTCTTTGCTTTATCCTGCCCAATTACATACTCATCAAGTGTTTTTTTGATTAAAGCCGGGGTTTGAAGAATGGAATTTTTTGATTTATAGGTATATGCTGCCAGGTTGTTCTTTAAAATATCAACGCTGCTGCTAATACAAATATCGCATATATAAACATCGGGTCCTGCTATCATACTGCCCACTTCGCTTCCGTCTCTGCCGCAAAATGAGCATTTTACTATTTTTTGATTTTGTTTCTTTGCCATTATTCTACAATATCGACCGTTTTATCTCTTAATTTAATTATTTCAACCCTTGCTTCTTCAAGATATAATGAGTTTGGGAATTTCGCAAGTAAATTTTCATAAGTTTCAACAGCTTTTGGCTTATTATCAAGATCATACTGGAAAATTTTTCCCAGCAAATATAATGCTTTATCCGCAAAAATGTTATTATTTACATCATCGGCAATTTCTTTAAACCTGGAAGATGCACTATCTATATTATTTTCAGCAAGTTCCATTTCAGCCACCCTTAAATCTGCTAAATTTTGAAGCATAAATTTTTGCGGTTCGCAAGCTACAATTTTATAATTTTTAGCAGCTTCCTCAAAACTACACTGTTCCGCTAAAAGTTCAGCTTGCGCAAATATCACAAGGTTAGACGAATCATTTATGGAAGTGTTCATCAAAAGAGAAAGTGATAATGCATCATTAGCAGAATTATTGCCAAGATTATCAAGAATTCCGTTTAAGTATCCTTTCGTTTTTTCAAATTCACCTTTATAGAAATACACCCGCGCAAGTCTATATGAAGTAAAATTCTTTTTTTCAATTGAAATCCTGTTGTTTGCAATAATTTTCAAATAATTGGATGCTGCTCCATTTAGATCACCTTTAAGAACCGAAACTTTTGCTAAATTAATATATGCATCTGCAGCATATTGAGAAAGAGGAGAGTCATCAATCAAACTTTGAAAATATTTTTCAGCTTCCGTCACTTCGTTCTGTTTAAGCTTAAATTCACCTATCCTCAATAAGGCTTCATTCGCTGTTTCCGTATGAGGATAAATTCTAGTTATTTCGAGATATGCCGAAATTATCTTCTCCTCATCCGGAGATGTTGCAATTCCGGCTTTATAGAAAGGTTTCCAGGAATAAACTTTTGTGGCATTTTCCCCTTCCATAAGAGCTTCAAGAGTTTTGGCATAACCAAGCTTTGCAATGGAAACTAACGGTGAACCCGGATAATTATTTATAACATGCTCGTAAACCTCTGAAGCCGTTTTAAAGATTTTGTCTCCGAACAGGAATTGAGCAAAATGTAATAACTGAGCTCCCTGTGCTTTTTCTAATTCATCTATTTCTATATAAAGTTCATATGCTTTATCGTATAATTTATTTTGCACATACAGCCTTGCAAGCAGAAATTTAAAATTAATAGGACCACCGCTTGAATATTTTTCTACAACGGGAATGGACGTTTGCAGTGCACCGGGTTTAGAGATGTAACTTAATATTTTATTTTCTACTATATCAAGTTGTTCATTGTTGCGGGATAAAATCATACAATACTCTTCGGTAGCATCTTTGTACTGCATAGTAATGAAATAAAGGTTGGCAAGATCAAAGGCGAAATAGATAGGGTTACTTGATATGTCCTGCCCTCTCTTTAAATACTGAATAGCTTTTTCAAACGCCCGCATTTCTATTGCATAATTAGCAATCACCCTGTACGCGGCTTCATTATTAGGAAATTTTTCAAGTGCACCGTCCCATATTTCAAAAGCCTTGTTCTCGTCGCCTTTTAAATAATACGTTGTCCCGAGCATGCCGTACAGATTTATATCAGAGTTTGAAATATTCATCCGGTCTTCAATTAAGACTATTGAGGCATCGTAATCTTTCAACTGAGTATAATCATTATTCAACGCCTGGAAATATTCATAATTACCGGGTTCACCCTTGTGGAGTTCTTCCAAAATCGGTTTCGCTTTTTCAAACTGGGCAATTTGTATATAACTTTGAGCAAGCATAAATCTATTACCTGCATCAATTTGTGCAAAACAAATCCCTGAAATAATAAATATTAGTAAAAAAACTTTCTTCAACATGTTTCAAAGATAGTAAAATCTGAAATGCCTTCAAGGGAGGAAATAATGCGCAGATTGGAATAAACTCTTATGTGAGCATTAAATGTGAGTCTCACCTTAGAGGTGAGACTCACATTTAGTAATCTATTTATCTAATTTAAATTTGAAGGGAATAACTACCCAGATACTAATATCCCTATTATCTTTTACTGCAGGAGTAAACTCGAAATTCATTGCGGCATCTAAGGCGGATTGATTAAAAACCTCATTATCACTTTTAATTACTACCGGTTTGATTGGTTTACCTTCTTTATTTACAAAGAGTTTAACATAAACTGTACCTTCGATACCATCGCGTTTTGCCTGTTCCGGATAAGCAGG
>PLNZ01000205.1 GCA_003142915.1 Ignavibacteriales bacterium
AAGATTTAAGTCGTTAAATTTGTAGCTGATATCAATTGCATTCGGCATTGAAAGGTTTAGTATCTTTCGGTTTATTTTTGCAAGTCTGTATAATATTTTATTTATGTCATGAACTTTAACATAATCATAATTAGCAACAATATTAATAATATTCCTTCTGGTTAGATAAGCATCAATACTAAAACCAACTTTCAATTGGACTCCTATCTTTAAGTTATTAAGATCTCCGGCAGATTATTTTTCTAATAAAGGAACTTTACCCATAACTTCTTCAACAGAAAGATTTTTTATTTCTCCAAGGTTTAATGCTTTAATTCCTTCTTCAATTTTTGATTTATCCCCCACAACTACTATAATCATTTTATCCGGAACAACGTACTTATTTGCGGAAGCAGTCACTTCATTACCCGTTATGCCCAGCATATTTGAAACATATTCATTGAAATAGTTTTCAGGAAGGTTATACTCAACCATCTCTTCAATATGGCCTGCAATTTCACCAACAGATTGAAATTCCGAAGGATAATTCAAAGCAACATAATTTCTCGCTCTGTTTAGATCGTCATTACTTATCGGATCCCGTATGCCGTTTAATTCCTTAAAAATTTCCATAAGGGCTTTATCAGTTACATCGGTTTGAACGGAAGATGATGCGACAAAACTTCCTGGGAACTGTCTGAAATTAAATCTTGAAAATGCGCCATAAGTATATCCGTGCTCTTCCCGTAAGTTTTGGTTAAGACGCGATGTGAATGATCCGCCAAGCAGAGTATTCATTACTATTATTGAATTGTAATCACTCGTAAGTCTTGCTGCACCAATCCTGCCGATGTTTATTACGGATTGGGGAGCGCCCGGTTTATCAATTAAATATATAACACGCTGATTTACCTGAGCGGGATTTTTAAGATTAATATTGTTTACTTTTCCTTTTTTCCAACTGCGGAATATATGTTCAAGTTTATTCTTTAATTCTTCTTTATTTATATCTCCTACTGCAACGATAAAAGCATTATTAGCAACAAAATATTTTTTATGAAAATCTTTCAGATCTTCAACTGTAGTTGATTTGATTGAAGATTCATCCCCGATTAATGATTTACCATAGGGATAATCTTTACCGAATAAAAATTGATTGAATGCATAACTTGCAATAGCCGTCGGTTGATCATGTGATTGCATTATAGAAGTTAAATTTTCCTTTTTCTTTCTATCTAATTCTTTTTGAGGGAAATCCGGTTTAAGAACAATATCCTGCAGAACTTTTAATGCATCATTAAATTTGGAAAGAGGTGTATGTAAATAAACACCTGAATAGTGAAAACCGGCGCTTGTCGTGATTTTTGCCCCGAGATAATCAATCAAATCCGCAATTTCAAGAGATGATTTGCCGGCAGCTCCTTCATCCAGCATATCCAAAGTAAAATTCGCAAGCCCTGATTTGTTTTCCGGATCATTAACTTCACCTGTTTTAATTACTACATTAAGCTGAATTAACGGGACTTCATGTTTTTCCATCAAAACAACTTTCAGTCCGTTTGATAAATTAAACACCTGAATATCAGGCAGTTTCAATTGTTGCGGAAGCGGTAACTGCGGCGGTTTTGTTCTATCCGGATTTTGAGCATAAATAGATAAACTGAACAAAAATAGTATGACTATATTGAACGAAAATAAAAATATCTTTTTCATTTTATTTTCCCTCCGCCTTTGGACTAACAGCAAGATCTTTTTTACCTTGAGGAACTATGCTTAATATTACTCTACCTTTATCAGACAGATATGTTTGGGCGGCAGTCTGAATATCATCCGGACTCAAGGCCTTATATCTGGAAAGATTCTCATTTGCATAATCCGGATTTCCGGTAAAATAAAAATATGAATTAAGTTCCTCTGCTTTTTCATGCGGAGTTTCCAAAGCGTCAAGAAATGAAGCTTCGAATTGATTTACAGCCCTATCCAATTCCCTTTGTGTCGGCTGCACTTTTTTAATACTTTCTATTTCTTCCTGAACTGCATTTTTAATTTCTTCAAGATTATGTCCGCTTCGGGCTGTAACAACTATTTGAAATTCCGAGATAAGCTTTTTTGAATATTGATAAGCTTCAACATCCTGAGCTATTTGTAATTCATATACTAACTTTTTATAAAGGCGGGAATTCTTCCCCCCGCTTAAAATACTTCCTAAAATATCCAGTTCAGCATCGCCCGGAGAAAAATATGGCGGTGAAATCCATACCATATATAAACGGGGTAATTGAACATTNNCGCAGCAGAATTCTGCGGGGGAATAGGTTTACCGGCAGGAATTCCTCCAAACCATTTATCAACAAGCTTTAATGTTTCCTGAGGTTTAATATCACCGGCAATAACTAATGAGGCATTATTCGGCACATAATATGTTTTGAAAAATTGAATTACATCTTGGAGACTTGCGGCGTCTAAATCTTTCATTGATCCGATTACAGGCCAATTATATGGATGTCCTTCGGGATATAAATTTTTTTCTATTGTCTCCTCGGCTAATCCATATGGACGGTTTTCATAACTCTGACGTCTTTCATTTTTAACAACGGCTCTTTGAGCATCAACTGTTTGAAGAGTCATCGAATCAACAAGATATCCCATTCTGTCGGAATCAAAATAAAGTGCCAGTTCAAGAGCATTTACAGGAAGATCTTCATAATAATCTGTTCTGTCATTATTCGTAGTTGCATTATTCTCAGCTCCGGCTGCTTCGAGGAGTCTGTCAAATTCTCCATAAGGAACATGAGCCGACCCCATAAACATTAAATGTTCGAATAAATGGGCAAATCCCGTACGCCCCGGTTTCTCATATCCCGATCCCACGTGATACCAAATATTAACTGTTACTGTCGGGGTTGAATGATCTTCATGAAGTATAACCGTTAATCCGTTAGACAGAACATGGCGTAAATACGGAATCTTAATTTGATTTTGTGCTGCTATTACTGAATACAACAAAAAAAGCAAGATCAATAATTTCTTCATGACCTCTCCTATGAACTAAATTATAATAATATCAAAAATAATTAACATTATTCTTTTGGAATGAAGTAAATTATTCCCCGCTGTCTTTAATAACTGCTTTAATTTTTATTATTCCTGCATTTTTNNGGCTTTAACTCTATAACAGATTTTGGCGGAATCGCAATAAATTTAACTGCACGCATTCCCATCTGATTGTTTTCCCTTTTAAATGTTTCATGAACCTCTGTTAAATCTGCAGACTTAGATTTAGCGTTTATCAATGTATCGGGAATTTCTCCATTGTTATATATTGAAAAGTATAATGCTGAATTTGCATGTTTTGCCGCGGGGCGTGCCCAGGCATCTTTTATCTCTATTTTTGACTGGGCATTTATAATACCACAAATAAAAAGAAGTATAAAAAATAAAATTGTTTTCATTTCAGCTTTTCCTGTTAAAGGGTTTTTAGATCATTTACAATTTCATCAATATTTATTTTGCTTCCCATATAATTTTTACGGATTCTTCCCTCAGTATCAATTAATGATATTCTATCGGTATGGA
>PLNZ01000003.1 GCA_003142915.1 Ignavibacteriales bacterium
GACACTAGTTAGATTCTTTAACAATTTTAATATCCTTCAATGTCCAGTTGTAAATTTTTTCCCAATCGACAATACCTACTCTGTTGGTCCAGATGGGATTCTTATAAGATTCAAGCGATATGTTCATATACTTTTTCCAAAAAAAAGATGCAGTTGA
Source organism: Ignavibacteriales bacterium (assembly GCA_003142915.1). GTDB lineage: Bacteria > Bacteroidota > Ignavibacteria > Ignavibacteriales > Ignavibacteriaceae > FEN-1297. The sequence goes on from PLNZ01000003.1 coordinate 158, forward strand.
TAATTCTTTTACCGCCGCTTCCCGGTTTTCCTTTTTATCGTTATCAAACTTCTTTAGCATTTCGAAGTAAGTAGAACCTTTAATCTTATGTGTATAGTACTTGCCAAGGTATACCATCGACTTAATATCATTTAATATGTAATGAAGTTCCTTATTGTTGCCGGCTTTAAGTTCTTTAGTAAATGACAAAGCTTCATCTGAATAATTATTAATTTTTTGCGCTGCCTGGAACGGCGTGGTTTTATTCAGAGTGCTTCCCGTTTTCAATGTTTCTACGAATTCCGGAATCGTCACATAGTTTGTTCCGGGATGAACCTCTTGATTTATAAAAGAATTCACATCTTCAAAACCGTATTTGTTCCATCCTTTAAGCGGACGTCTTTTACAACCCTCAATGTACCATTGATAATCCATCGCGCCCCAATGGAAACCGGTTTTGCCGGTCTTCCAAATTCTATGTAATACTTCTCAAAGTCTTTCTCTATTTCGTTACAGGGCATCTTCCCCGTCAATTGATACAACGGCTCTTTGGGGTTCAACATTTCTTGCAATCCTTGGTACAAAAAACTTATCTGATGCCTATCCGGTGAACTGCCTTTCATCTGAGTTGTCCTTTTTTTTGTCTAAATAATTTGCAAGGTTTTAATCACAATTTATTTAAATTTTGCAATATCTGACAACTCTTTTTTACTCTTTTCTTTTATTTTTTCTCTGTTCCCTTAATATTATTTACTTTTTCAGGATCGACTAATTTGTAAAAAAATAAGTTCCAGTCAATTTCAGCAATTCTATTTTTTGTCTGAGCCAAACAAAATTTAGCTATTCGTTTTGTCTTGTGCATTTTATCTGAATGGTTGCATTCCCATTTTCAGACAGAATTTTATCGCATTACTCGAAAATTTCTATTATAACTTTCAGTACTCATTCCGGCAAAATATCTCCGCCGGGAATTTTGAATGTAAAAGCATAGTAACATGGTGCTTCACCGGGGCGGAGGTTTGGTGGATAAATAATTAAATCTTTACCGCGCACCTTGTATTTCAATTTGCCAGGAACACCAAGCATGGTGATCTGGCAGCCGGCGGGAACCCGTACATCCCGTAGCACCATAGGGTCCGGCGGCCATCCCGGAGTAATGGCATAAAGCGCGTCCAGCTTCTTCGTGAAAAACGCCTGTTTGACCGATATACCATTCTTCGGCTTCTGTCCAATTTGTTCCATGAGATTGTATTTTACCATGTAGGTACCGTATGCCTGGCCGGGGCGTTTGCCCCATGACCATTGACAATCGCGTCCGGCATAACGCGTGCCATATATAGCTTCGCCGTTGACTTTCAACCAGTCGCCAATATCCAGCAGCCGATCCTGCATAAATCCTGGAATTCGTCCATCAGCAGTCGGACCAATATCCAGCAACAAATTGCCGCCGCGACTAACCAAGTCCACTAACATCAACACTAGTTCACGTCCGGTGCGGTAGTTATCAATGTTTTCTGCCCGATTATAGCCGTAGGAATCGCCCATCGCATGGTTTTCCTCCCAGGGATGGCTAGCATCTTTCAATCCGGCACCCATTTCGCTAGTGTAATAACCACCATCCTTTTGCCGCGTTTCCTTTCCCCAACGGTCATCGACAGCCACATAATCCATACAAGGCGAATCATTGAAGAGCCATGCGAGTAATTCCGGAGTTTTCCATTGAGCGGAGGTAAGGTCCCATTCACCATCGGCAAAAATAACCGCCGGCGCATAGCGGGTCACAACGTCTTTGAACTGTGAAATCATGTGTTTCGTCACGTATAATTCCTTATTGGTCAACCAGAGAGGATTGTACCATTCATAGAGTGAGTAGTAGATGCCGAATTTGATGCCGCGTGCTTCGACCGCCTTTTTTACAGCCTCCAGCAGGTCTTGATGCGGGCCAGCGTCAACGCTGTTCCATGGGCGCCCCCAATCGCGATCCGCATCTTTGTTGGGCCAAAGGCAGAAACCATCGTGGTGTTTTGAAGTGATGACGATATATTTTGCGCCGGCTCTGATAAAAATGTCTGCCCACTGATCCGGGTTAAAAAGTTCCGCGCGGAACATTTTTGTGAACTCGCTGTAATCAAAATTTGCGCCGTAATTTTTTACATGGAATTGCCACCAGGCATTATCGGAGCTCTTATCCGAGATGTGATTCCAATNNAGGCACTGAATAAAGCCCCCAATGGATGAAAATGCCAAACTTGGCGTCCAAATACCAAGATGGAGTCGGCCTCTGGTTCAAAGATTCCCAATTCGGCTCATAATGCGACTGCCCGACCATTTCCTTGGCGGGTTGCTTATACCACAATACCATATTATTTTTACTTTCACCATGATTCTCTGCTATCGATTTTGCCCGGTTTCCATCAGCATTTTGAGCAGAAACATTAAACCGTAAAATTGACAACATACCTATAATAAAATATTCAAGTGTTTTCATAATTCACCATTTAGTTTTATAAAAAAAATTCACCAATTTTTCTGTATAAGACGATTCAAGTCATTTGATAATTGTGTTATGTTTTTTAGTCTTTATAACATATACATTGTTACAATTTCTCAATGTTAACAGGTTATGCGAATTAAAATCCAAACTCCTAAAAACTTTTTTGTTATATATGATATTCATTATTATTGTTCTTTGGTTATTTTTATTTTATTGTTTTTTCAGCTTCCTTTTTGTTCTAATATTATTTTTTCTCCTTTTTCTGTATTTAAGACTAATAGCTTACCTGTAATATTTTTTGCTTTTATCCCGTTACGGTAAATTATTAATTCTGTTCCGGGCCATGGGTTTTGAATACGGCAAATACCACCCTTCTGTGAATTGATTTCAACAAATTCAATTTGACCATTCTTCATCGAAACAGTTATCAGAAAAGCATCCCGTGCAGCAAGTGTAAACCTGGCATCCCATTCTTTAGGCCATGCCGGGAAAATATAATTAACCGGTTCTTTCCCGGGAGAAGGAGGTACGCTTTGTAGCAGAGCAAGATGTAATGCCGCAGCAGCCAAACCAAGACGTTCGCATTCAATTGCACCAGGCCCTTCCCTCAGCATTAGTCTGTTGCGCAACACTCCAACTCCTGACTCGCCTGAGCCAATATAATCACAATTATCTTCTTTAAAAGATTTAATCTGTGAGGGTATTAAGTATTTTATGTCATCAGCCAGCCCTAAGTTAGCGGCAGTCACAGCATTTCTCGAAAGTACATCTACTTTGGTTTTATCGTTTACACCGTTTTTAAATATATTGTTATATGCGTTAAGTACACTATTAAACAATTCTTTGTTCTCCGTACCAATGCTGCACAAATCATAATAAGAAGCCGGTACTATTGACGAAGGAATCGGTGTTAGGTTATCGAGAATTTCTTTCCAGACCGGACGAAGTCCTGCATCTACACCCAATATCTCCGAAGCACGAATTGCTATAGGCAGCATTTCGTGTATCGCGGTTAATTCTTCAGGAGAATCTGCCCCACCCCAATCACTTTCAAGGTTGTTTATGTAACGGATGTGATATTTTCCATCCTGTGACTTGTAGAAATTTGGAAAATTACGGTAAAATTCTACTGTCCCTTTAATCATAGGATAAGCAGTAGTTTTTAGCCATTCCTCGTCCAAATAATATGCATATCGTAACCAGTATAAATACGAAATTTTAGCAGTAGTTGACATAATATGAGATGTCCAGGCAAACGGACCTTTTTTATTTGCTAAGAATTCCCAATTCCATCGACTATTTAGTCCGTTCTTATTTCGTGCGTAGTCAAGAAATGCTGCTGAAGCTTCATCCCAGGGCTTTTTTGCCAGATACAAATCCCGCATTTCAGCAGCAATACTATCAGGAAGTACTTCCAGCCCATCAAACCAGCTGGTCTCAGGTATCCAAATACCCTTGCTGCCCCATTGCTGGCTTGCTGCATTAGCGAACGATTCAAAATTTTTACTATATGTTGAAAATACGGGATCAATTATTTCCGGTCTGTTAGCGGGAGTTAATCCATCGTAATATGTTCCCTGGTTATGCCACCAATACTGTGATCCCCACATGCATAAGTCTCCGTTTGAATACCACAGCATTCCGCTAAAACGCGGCATATATTCCCCTCTCGAACAGGAAGCCATAATGTATAAAAAATACGTATAATTTTTTGCAACTTCATCAGCAACGCCATCAGCGCTATGAAGCTGAATAAGACCTTTTGCCCAATAGTTTTCCCACCACGTCCTGTTGTTTTCCAAGAATTCGTCAAAAGTTTTCGATTGTACATCATCCAATTGTTTCAAAGCCAATTCAGCTACATCTTCGTTTGGATTATAACTTGACGCACTGGCGGTTAATATATTGAACTTTCCTTTGCCGGGTTCAACGGATAAGCGTACGGTTGATTCGTTATAATATGATGCTTTGCTTTTTCGGCCTGATACGTCAATTGCTACAGCAGAAGCGCTATAAAAACTTCCTTCTCTGAATTCCTGCGTCAATATAATTCGTCCATTCCGGATATCTAAATGTGAAGTAGCCGTATGAAGCCCGGTTTTAAATTCCACCGAATGTTTGCTGGTAAGATT
>PLNZ01000080.1 GCA_003142915.1 Ignavibacteriales bacterium
TTTTACGTTCCAACGATTTGCAGAATGATATTAAGGTGATGAAAAAAATTACGGAGCTTTCAACTTTAGCTATCAGGTTGAACGAGATATATAATTATCTTACACAGGGACAAGTTGATTTGTTTAAATTGTCGGATAAATTTAAAGAGCATAGTCAATTTTTAATAAAAGATCTTAGCCGCATGCTCGATACGGTTAACCCCGGTACTTTTAAGAAAGCAATTGAAAAATTATCTGAAAACCAGGATTACCGATCTGAAATATTTTCCAAAAGACAAAATGAGCAAAGAAATAAAGATGGGTTCAGTATTGACCTTTCTAAAAGACACCCTGATGAAAATGTTTTTGTGAAACCGGAAACAGAGATAATAAAAGAGAAATTAATATTTGAAGAAGAAAAAGATGACGAAAGCCTTTTTATTCAAAATTATGAAACAGAAATTTTAAAACCGGTAAAACCGGTTGACACATTATTAAAACAATTATCTAAGAACGAATACAATCCAGAAGATCTTTTAAATTATGCAAAATTGATGAAAACAAATGGGGAGTTGTCATCTAAAATCGGGTTTGACATTATTGCAAATATGCACAGTATTCTTGCAAAATCTCTTCTATTAATAAGGATTCGTGAATTAATGCCCGGGAGGGAAGTTATTGAGGCTTTAAGAGCATGTTTAATAGTAATTGTTGCTGTAGTTAAAGGGAAAGAAGTAAACATTACAAATTATCTTAACAGGGCGGAAGAGTTTGGTAAGAAAATTCAATCAATTAAAATTAAGGATTTGAGTTAAATGAAAGTTTACGCTTTAATTATGGCTGGAGGAATTGGTTCAAGATTTTGGCCTCGTAGTAAAGAAAAAACCCCGAAACAATTGCTTCGGATTATCGGTGAAAATACTATGATTCAGAATACCGTTTCAAGATTGAGTGGTATGGTTGAGGATTGTGATATTTATGTAATTACTAATAAAGTTCAGAGAAATGAAATTATAAAGCAGCTTCCCCAAATACCCGCTGAAAATATTATTGAAGAACCATTTGGAAGAAACACTGCAGCATGCATTGGCTTTGCTTCAATTATAATTGAGCAAAAAGAAAAAGACGGAATAACAATGATACTTCCGGCGGATCATATTATTAACGAAGTTGATCAGTTCCATGAAACCATTAAAAAAGCAGCAAAATTTGCATATGAATCAAAAGGATTAGTTACTATAGGTATAAAGCCGGCACGTCCTGAAACAGGGTATGGTTATATCCAGGTAGATGAGAATGATCATATGGAAGATATATTTAAAGTGCTTAGCTTTGCCGAAAAACCTAATTATGCTACTGCGGTCAGGTTCCTCGAAAGCGGCGATTTCTTCTGGAATAGTGGAATATTTATCTGGAGAGTCGATGCTATTCTTGAAGAAATAAAACTTTTTATGCCTGATTTATATGAAGGACTTGAGAAGATAAAGAAAGATATCAATACTAAGAAGTTTGAGAATACTTTGTCTACAGTATACGGATTGCTTAAAAATATTTCAATCGATTACGGTATAATGGAAAAGTCTCAAAGAGTTTATCTTATAAAAGGCGAATTTTCCTGGAGCGATGTGGGGAGCTGGGAAGAAGTATATCAATTGACCCCGAAGAACGGTGATGGAAATGCTTTTATAGGAAAAGTATTTACCGAGATGACTGCTGATACATATATATATTCTCCGGATAAATTTGCAGCAGTAATAGGTGTGGAAAATTTGATTGTCATTAATACGCCTGAGGCGCTTCTTGTCTGCCGTAGGGACCAAGCTCAAGAAGTAAAAAAGATTGTTGACTATCTTAAAATCAATAAGTTTACGGAAAATTTATAAATTAAAATGCTTTTATAGGTTGCCTAAGAAATAATTCTTCTTTGTGTTTCTTTGTGGTCTTAGTGTCTTAGTGGTAAAATGTTTTTGTTTTTGATTAATTAATATATGACCACTTAGAAATTCAGAATACTAAGGCTTAATAGTAATTTTTTAGAAAACCTCTGTTCCGAATACTTTCGGGACGGGGTGGTCGAAGTAACCAATATATTTATTTATCCCATATATTTTTACATTCCTTTTTAATTTTATAATAAGAAACACGGTATGTAATTTTACACTATTATAATCCCGTCGAAACCAATTTCATCCCCGGAGTTTACCTAATAGTCTTTTTCTACACATGTTTTGGTTACCTTATTTATAAACCAATGCGTGATTANNTGATTAATGTTATATTCAAAAGGTCTACAAATCTTTTAAAAAAAGCAACAATATTAGCATATATTAACTTTGTAGTATAAATACGTAGTATATATACTGAGACTCGTCTAAGTGTTTTTACGTAGAAACGTCTAAGTGTTTTTACTGATTCATTTTAAATAAATAGTATTTATATTTTAATAAGGTCCATAAACAGTCATGGCTGGGCGGTTCAGGGAATTGCCTTAATATCCAAGCAGTTATCAGAAACGTGGGATGTGTTTGGTTAGTTGTTCGATTTAATAAATATTTATCAAATAACTTAATTCAGGGTGTAAGCATGAAAACTTCAATTTATTCTTTTGTGGTATTCTTTCTTTTCCTTGTTTATTCAGTTTTATTCATAGGTTGCAGTCAGGAAAGCAGCATTACTGCACCTAATGTAAATGAAGGAACTACTATGGCGAAGTCGGTTGCAATTCCAACTGTAACTTTAAACAAATTATTAGATACCACTATTTCATTACCAATAAGTAAATTGAACATAGTGATCAGTAAAAGCTATCCGGTGATTTAATATCAACTTTGGACAAATTTTTATCCTCAAATAGTATTTCTCATACTTCTTTTGTCGAAAGCATTCAACCAAATTTACGCTCTTGCCCTTATTATTATGATACTATCTGGGTAGCACAAAATAATCTTTATAAACAGATCCCTGGATTATATTTGGGAATTTGGACAACCAAAATAGATTGGAGTAAATTATATAATCAGTATGGTTTTACAAACATTTTTGCATATTTTGGTACTGCGCAAAATGCTATAGCTGCTAATTTTAAACATGATAGTATTAT
>PLNZ01000367.1 GCA_003142915.1 Ignavibacteriales bacterium
GGTTCAGTTCCCGCCACCTCCACCAAGCTATTAAAAATCTCCCCTCCTTTGCGCATATTCCTCTTTTGACCGTATAATATGTGGGAGGAGGTTGGGCTTGTCCCTCTGGCTTAATTATATACAAAAAAGTTATCGCGAAGTACGTTCACAATTTTAGTGAATAAAAAAATGTAAATTGGCAGGGTTAAACCTTAGCTGCAAAAAAAATGTCTAAACTCAAATAAAGCAAAGTGTTGCAGAACGAAAAATATTTTTTAATTACCCCGAGGCCTGTCCGCCGCCAGGCAGCCTTGTCCGCCGCCAGGAGGAAGGATTTAAGTCGGGGTAATTTGCACAACCAGCAAAGACTGACAATTGTGATTTTTATTATTAAATGATTTATACGATTAAAAACAAAGAAGATTATAAGTATCATATCCAGCCAGTGTCGATATTTACTAATGCTTTATTGAGAGAAATAATCATTGCGACCTATGGGATATTACTTAACTACTTATTGATATTAATTTTTTTTTTTATTTACTTTAAAGTTTAAATAACTTTTTACTCAACGATGGTTTCTAAAGGTTTGAAATTAAGCTATTTTCTAAAGATGCAGTCTGACTCACAATAATAGGATTGAAAAATTTTTAGAGCGGAAATAGTCTGAGAGTTTTTTTCTGAAATTTTTCCACATGAATATATGGATGTACTTGTGAGATTATTGCATACTCGAAAAAACTTTTCCTCATCTGCAGTTTGTGATGAAAAACGTGTTATAATTGGCAATTGCCTATCGATAATAAATTTCAAAATAACAAAAGATAGTATAAGACTGTTTCTTTTTCTCACGGCTATCTTAATAAATTTACCAATTTGCTCATATTCGCAAAATAATTTTCAATCCGACTCAGTCAAAACCTTTACGCTTGAACAGTGCATCAATTATGCATTGCAGAACCAGCCCTTTCTGAATCAATCCATAATTAATCAATCTATTGTAAAGACGAGTAATGCCATCAACTTATCCGGCTGGTTGCCTCAATTAAGTCTCTCCGGCAGCCTGGTACATTTTTATCAATTACCTACAACTCTTGTTGCCAACCCGGTCTCCGGCGGGCCGCCTATAGCAGCGCGTGAAGGTACAATCAATACTTTTATTCCGGAATTTTATGCTTCACAAACAATATTCGACCCGCAGCTTTTATCTGCCGCGCTGAAAGCGCCTTTAAATACAAAACAGGCTGAACAAATTACCGACAGCACAAAGATATTTATTGTTTCTGCCGTAAGTAAATCATTTTATAATCTCCTCATGACTCTTGATCAGATCAATGTATTGAAAGAAGATACCGCACGTCTCGGAAGAACAGTTGAGGATACCCGCGAACAGTATATTGAAGGAATAGTTGATGAAACAGATTATGAACAAGCCGTTATCACTCTAAACAATTCAGATGCTCAATTGAAACAGCAAACTGAAAATGTGGTTCCTGCTTATGCTGCCTTAAAACAAATAATGGGCTATTCTCCCGAAAAACAATTTAACGTAGCTTTTGATACGACACAGATGGATCAGGAGATAAATATAGACACAACAAAGCAATTAGAATATGAAAAACGTATAGAGTATCAGGAACTCCAAACAGCAAAAAAACTGCAAAGTCGGCAGACTCTTTCCAATGAACTTGCTTTTCTGCCAAGCGTTTCTGCTTTTTACACTTATTATGATGAATACGAAAACAATGCATATTCCAATCTTTTTAAGAATGTTTATCCTTATTCTACTATAGGATTATCTTTTAATCTGCCCATATTTACCGGCTTTTCACGTATTGAAAGCATACATGAATCGGCATTGGAAGAAGATGTTCTGGATTTGTCCGAGATAAGTCTGAAATCACAGATCTATACAGAATATTCATCGGCACTGGCTAATTATAAGAGCAGCCTGTTTACCTGGCGGCTGCAAAAAGATAATCAAGTCCGTGCAAAAAAGGTTTTCGATGTCGTATTGCTGCAGTATGAGCAGGGGATAGTAGCATATCTGAATTTAATTGTTGCCGAATCAAATTTGATAACAGCAGAAATAGGTTATGTAAACGCTTTATACCAGCTTTTGTCGAGCAAGATAGACTTGCAAAAAGCAATGGGTGACGTCTCTATTAATTATTAAGCATTAAAATTAAGAGTATTATGAATAAAGTAATATTGGTCATAGCTATTATAAGCTGCCTGTTTTTTCCCTCATGTAAACAGCAGCAGCCTCCGCCTCCTTCCGGCGTGCCGGTTAACCTGATTACAGTAAAGGCTCAAACGGTTGTTTATTATGACAGGTATATATCTACAACAGTTGCACTGAGCCAGGTAAACCTGCTTCCTCAAGTGCAGGGCTATATCACCGGTATCTTTTTTAAAGAAGGCGCCCATGTGAATAAAGGAGAGAAACTCTATGAAATTGACAGAAGTATCTATGAAAATAATTACAAAACGGCTGAGGCTAATCTTAAAGTTGCAGAAGGGAATTTAAAACAAGCCCAGGAAGATGCCGACCGCTATGAGAAACTTAATAAAAACAAAGCCGTTGCGAAACAGATTTACGATCATGCGATGATAACATTGGAAAATGCTAAAAGTGAATATCAATCTGCGGCTGAGTCATTAAAAACTGCAAAAACTAATTTGGACTTTTCCATTATTAGAGCTCCATTCAATGGCACAATAGGATATAGCCAGGTGAAATTGGGAGATTTAGCAACCGTGGGGCAGACTATACTTAATACTATCTCTTCTGATGACCCGATGGGGGTCGATTTCCTGATAGATGAAAACAAGTTATCCTATTTTGAAAATATTCAGAATGATAGGAATCATCCGGTTGATTCCCTCTTTACTCTTTTGTTATCCGAATACAATATTTACCCTTATACAGGGAAAATTTCGGTTATAGACCGTTCAGTTGATCCTCAGACAGGCACTATGAGAATCAGGCTTGTCTTCCCAAATCCGAAACAACTTTTACGTGCCGGTATGACCCCTGTTGTAAGAGTCCATAATCAGGATTCAACACCGCAATTATTAATTCCTAATGAAGCTGTTGTGGAAGAGATGGGCGAATATTTTGTTTACGTGGCAAAAGATTCAGTGATTGTAAATTCCGGTGAAGCAGGTAGCCGATCCACGACGGCCAAAAAAGGCCACGCAATGTTCGCATTTGAAAATAAAGTTAAGCTAGGAGCAATAATAGCTCCGAACGTGATAATAAAAAGCGGCATCAAAGAAGGCGACAAAATAGTTATTGAAGGATTGCAGTCATTACATAATGGCTCACGAATAACACCATAGAAGAAACGCTGTGCCGCCCCGACAAAAAATAAAGATACCGGTTAGAACAATTTGCCGAACATGCTGTTAGAATCTCTATGCAATTAAAATTAAATCCATTCCGCTATACTATGAGTAAGCTATGATCGCTAATACATTTATTAAAAGACCTGTAACTGCTATGGTTATTTCTATAGTATTAGCCATTACAGGTATAATATGTATCTTTAGCTTACCGGTTGAACAGTATCCTCAAATCACTCCTCCCGTTGTTCAGGTTAACGCTCAATTTACAGGAGCAGATGCCCTGACAGTTGAGCAAACTGTTGCCACTCCTATCGAACAGCAGGTGAATGGTACGCCGGGAATGGAATACATGCAGAGCAATAATACCAATAACGGGTTGATGTCAATTAACGTAACTTTCGATCTTGGAACCGATATTGATATTGCTACGCTCGATGTTCAAAACCGTGTAAGTATTGCCACTCCCTTACTGCCGGCAGCGGTAAGCCGTCTGGGTCTTACAGTTCGTGCCGTTAATCCAAGCATGCTTATGATGATAGCCATTTACGCGCCAAATGGAACTCACGATATTACTTTTCTCGATAATTATACTAACATTTTCATTCAAGACGCACTGCTTCGTGTGCCCGGCGTAGGGAGTATTAGTCGGTTTTCTGATGATTTCAGTATGCGTATCTGGATGAATCCCGAAAAAATGGCAGCTCACTCTTTAACCCCTATGGATGTTATTTCGGCTTTAAATGCTCAAAATGTGCAGGTTGCGGCAGGTTCTGCCGGGGTACCTCCTCAAAAAAAAACACAGACATTTGAATTAGGCATCCTTGTAAATGGACGGTTAAGCAAAGTATCGGATTTTGAAAATGTAATTGT
>PLNZ01000211.1 GCA_003142915.1 Ignavibacteriales bacterium
TAAAATATTTAAATGTTGATTTACTGTTAATTTTTCTAATTTCCGTTTTTATTGTTCCATTATTGGCACAATCTGGTAATAAATATACCAATCCGATTTTAGCCGGATTCTATCCTGATCCGAGTATATGCAGGGTTGGTGACAATTATTATCTCGTAAATTCGACCTTTGCTTACTTTCCAGGTATAACAATATTTAAAAGCAGGGACCTCGTTCATTGGAATCTGATAGGTCATGCTCTGACCGAACCTCGTCAATTAAATTTAGATAGTGCCGGGGTATCTCGCGGATTATTTGCCCCGGCTATACGTTATAATAATGGTGTTTATTATATAACCTGTACGCTTGTAGATAAAGGGGGGAATTTTATTGTAACATCCAAAAGGCCGGAAGGGCCCTGGTCGGATCCCGTTTGGCTCCCAATAGACGGTATTGACCCTTCATTATTTTTTGATACCGAAGGTAAAGCTTATATAATTTACAACAGCATACCTCCCGATAATAAACCGCTTTACTATGGGCACCAAACTATACGAATATATGAATTTGACTTAAACAATCTAAAAGTTACAGGCGAAGAACACATTTTAATAAACGGCGGAACCGACATTACTAAGAAACCGGTCTGGATAGAAGGGCCGCATATATTTAAAAAAGGTGGCTTTTATTATCTTACTTGTGCAGAAGGCGGCACAGAGTATAATCATTCGGAAGTAGTATTCAGAAGCAAAGATGTTAATGGCCCTTATATTCCGTATAAGAATAATCCGGTATTAACGCAACGGAATCTTGATCCCGGCAGAGATTACCCAATCACTTCAACGGGGCATGCTGATTTTGTTGAGACTCAAACGGGAGACTGGTGGGCAGTATTTTTAGGCTGTCAGCCTTACTCTCCTTATAAAGAAGGTTATTACAACATTGGAAGGGAGACTTTTTTAGCCCCCGTAAAATGGGAAAATGGCTGGCCGGTAATAACATCTGATCATGAATTAGTAAAGTATAATTACTCAAATCCGCTTCCTGTTGATAGGGATTTTAATGGAGTTCCTTACGGCGGAAGTTTTGAATATACGGATAATTTCGATTCAAATATTTTGGATTTAAACTGGCAATTCTTAAGAACCCCTCGCGAAAAATGGTATGATCTTACAGCTAAGAAGGGGTTTCTGGCAATGCACTTAAGGCCCGAAACCTGCTCAGGATTAATGAATCCAAGTTTTCTTGCACGCCGTCAGCAGCATAACAATAGTTCTGCAAGTATAGGCATGACATTTTTACCGGAATCCGAAAATGAAAAATCCGGGCTTTTGATCTTCCAGAGTGAAACTCATTATTATTTCCTGTGTAAGTCAATGAAAAACAACGAACCTGTAGTACAAATATTTAAGTCTGTAAAAGAAGAAAACACATCAGATAAAATGGAACTATTGGCCTCCCGTAAATTAACTAAGGAAGAAAACAGTGGAGAGATTTACTTTAAAATTGAATCACGCGGGGATGTATATTCTTTTTCTTATGGCTTTTCTCCGCAAAATTGGAAGATGCTTAAAGACAGTGTTGATGCCAAATATCTTAGTACAAAAGTTGCAGGTGGATTTGTAGGATGCATGTATGCTCTCTACTCTACTTCTCTTGAAAAACTTTCAGAAAATGTATCATATTTTGATTGGTTTAATTATAAAGGGAATAGTGAAACGCTTAAATAATTAATTCATGAAAAAATAAATAAAAAATGTAACTTTGAAAACAATTGCAAATGATTTATAATAAGCTTTATTTTCTATCAGCTTTTATTTATTAAAGATTTTATATCTTATAGCTTTTTCAATCTTTCAACTTCTTTTTTGATTTCGTCAATAATATCTTTGTTAAATATTTCTTTTTTACCATTTATTTTTGTTGAAAAGATATAAAAAACTTTTCCGCCAAATACTTCAGTAAATTTGTGGTGGGTTTCTTCTTGAATGGCTCTTTCTTTGAAAATCTCTGGAAGTTGTATCCCTTCATTTACAGGTTTAATCTGAAGCCCGATATATTTTTCATTTATTTTGATATAAAAATCAACATTAAGAAGTCTATCCCATTCATCGGGGGCAGGTTCAATTNNAGTTGCCCATAGATTGTTTTTATTTCTGTCATATAACCATCAAAAGTACGACTGATAACTAAATTAATCATATACTCAATACAATCTTGTTCAGTAATATTATCAAGTTCAGCCTGGACAACCTCTGTGATTTTTATATATAGTTTTTTCCCGAGTTCAATTAATTGCTCTTTAGTTTTGACATTTTTGAAATAATATTCTTCCCATTCTTCTTTAGTTTTGGGTGCACATTTTCTAATTGATTCAGAGGTTGGACCAACATTACGTTTAAAGTTAAGTTTGAAACGATTCATTACACTATTTAAAATCCACTCTTTAGCCATATAATCTGTTTCTCCAATTATTCTGTAAATTCTTTATACGGTTTGATATCCCTCTTTGTCTGCTGCGCAGTGATTCTAAATAGTTATTATATTCTTCTTGTGTATTAATTAAAAAGAATCCATGATTGTTGCTTCCGATCAACCCTCCTTCTTCAATAGCTTGACGAATAACATCCCGTATCGGAACTTCGACACCGCCATCTGAGGCATCAAAATGTTCTGCAATTTCTCTTGCAGTGATAGGATTATCGCTTCCTATATTAAGAAACCTGATTATTTGTCGACAAGTTGGTAATGGCATTATTATTTTTCTTTGTCAGTGCAATAAACTTTGATTTATATTTATATTCTTTTGTTAAATCAATATTGACAAGTCCGTTTTTAATAAGATGAGCATTTATGAAAGTTTTATTCCGTAAATATAAATAACAAAGCAGTCGGCTATTTTCATCATACTTTTGCTCATCAAATTTTAAAAACACTTTTTGCCCCTT
>PLNZ01000002.1 GCA_003142915.1 Ignavibacteriales bacterium
GTTTTATGAACTTACCGAAAAAAATTGGGGCATATACGGATATCATCAAAAGGATTGTCATTGTATCAATTCATAAAACAAATGCTTGCATACTTTATTGACGGTACTTATATGAGTATGGAAAGTTTTAATGATAGGAAAAAAGATAGCGGCTATACCGCACTGTTAGAGAATCAAGAAGAAGCAATGAGTTCATCGCACCAAATGAAAAGATTTTTCCGGAAGCTGATGAATAACAATATCGGGAATAAAATTTATCGAAAAATTCTCCAAAAGCTATTTCTATGGAGACTACAGAAAGTTACAAATGAAATCAAAGAAAGACTGAACATTTATAGGTTATGGGAACTCTGCCGGATGCAGCAGGCGATTCAAGTTTAACATTTGAAATTCAGAAAAGAAAAAGAGCAGTTCAATTCAAAGAAAATCAGTTGATGGGATGTCTATTACTAAAAATCGATATTCTTTGTTGAAGAATATTAACGATAAAATATTTTTGATTAAAAATATGGATTTATCTAAGATTTTAGTAAAATGCCTCTGTGAATCTTTCAAAAAACGATTTTCGTGGCATAGTTTTTTATACGCAAAAATAAATCGCTCAATTTAGGTAGAAATAAAACTTTGCGAATAAACCTGCCTTTATTAATATCCTTTCAAATTTTAATTACAATATGGAGTTAAAACTAATGGAATTAAAAAANNTAAATATTCAAGGACAACAAAATAGACCTTTTATTAAAAGTTCCGATACAACCGTAAATGAGCAATACTATAGAGACACATATCCCGATACATGGGTTGGTACAGACGCACTCGGAAGAACATTACCGACTTCTGAGGAGGTAGGGCCGGTTAAGAACGATCACCGGCGTATTGTAGGAATATTTTATATTACATGGCACAGTGACCAGGCATATAAAATGAAAAGTCCTTATAGTGCTGACGTAACAAAGATACTTAAAGCTGATCCGAATGCCAGGCTGGATACTTATAATCCGCTTTGGACTGAAGGTTCTTATCATTGGGGCGAACCTGAATCCGGCTATTTTCTAAGCAAGGATGAGTATATTATCAGGGAAGATATATCCATGCTTTCAAATGCGGGAGTTGATGTAATGATCTTTGATGTTACCAATGGAGTAACTTATTGGGATGAATGGAGTGTTATTTTTAAGGTAATGGAACAGATGACAAAAGAGGGTAATAAAGTGCCGAAGTTTTGTTTCTGGTCATTTGGCGGAGCAGCAATCACGGTTGTACAGGATCTATACGATAATATATACAAAAAAGGAAAATATAAAAATCTTTGGTTTTACTGGGATGAAAAGCCTTTGTTGCTCTATAATGGTATGCCGCAAATAGATGCAAACGGGGGAGGAGTAAATAATCCTAATTCGCATTATGATAGCACGGCGTTAACAAATAAAAATAATCCTCATTTTAATGATCCCGAGTATACTGAAAAGTTTTATAAGGATTATACGAAAGATGTTAAAAATTTCTTCACTTTACGAAACATGTGGTGGGGATATTACGAATGGAATGGAAAACGTTTCGTCGGAACAGAAGACAACTGGAGTTTTGGATATGATTTGGGCGATGAAAAAGTTAAGGTTATGGATCCCTACGATCTTGTCTCAATTCATAAAGGAGCTAAAGAAGAAGCGGCTGTAACTCCGGCTCAGCATCCATATTGGCTAATAGGTAAATCCTGGACAAGGCAGAATGGTGAGCCTCAATTGAATCAGTATGACTTGCCTGAATCAACATATGTACCTTGGTTAGGGGAAAAAGTTGCACATCCTGAAGCGTACGGAATTTATTTCCAAGATAGATGGAATGAAGCGATTAGAGCTGATCCGCTTTTTATTTATATCAATGATTGGAATGAATGGACTGCCGGTAAGTATACACCTAAAGATCGACCGGCCCTTCTGGGTGATACTGGAGAAACCACTCATTTCATGCGCCGTAATAACAATTACTATTTTGTGGATCAGTACAATGCTGAGTTCAATCGCAGCATCCAGCCGATGAAGGGTGGTTACACAGACAATTACTATATGCAAATGGTTGAAAACATACGGCGTTATAAAGGAGTGCGCCCGATACCCATATTAAATGGGCTTTGCAGCATAAAGATAGATGGTAATTTTACCGACTGGGATAAAATGAATATTGAATACCGGGATTCAAAGGGTGATACCTTTCATCGTGATTATGATGGTTATGGCGGTCTTCATTATACAAACAATACGGGGCGTAACGATATAATAACGTGCAAAGTAGCCGTAGACAAGGATAATGTATATTTCTATGCAGAGACAAACGAGCCACTAACATCATACACTGGCAATAATTGGATGCTTCTGTTTATAGATGCAGATAAAAATCCCAATACCGGATGGTACGGTTATGATTATCTTATAAATAAAAAAGTGATAGATGATAGAACCACAATGCTAATGCGTTATGATTCAACAAAGAAAGCTTGGGTTGATGTTGGAAAGATAAACTATCGTTACAAAGGTAAAAAGCTTGAATTATCAGTTCCGCGCAAACTAATTGGGTTGAAGGGAGGGAACTCATTTACTTTTGATTTTCACTGGTGTGATAACCCTGTTGATCTAAAAGATCCAATTTCACTTAGTACAAGTGGTGACAGCGCCCCGGACAGAAGATTCAACTACCGCTGTATATGGCAAAAGTGATTAACATTACTAATCGCAGTACAATTTTATTTTTGAAAAGATTTGCTAATTATATCTTTTTATAAATGCAAACTAAAAAGGAGAAAATAAAGTGAGAAAATATATTTTATCAATTTTATTATTGTCTTTTGCAACATTGCTTACAGGATTTTCTTCAAACAATATAAATGATACCCTTCGCCCCAAATATTTGCAATGCGAAAACCTTATTGATCCTTTAGGGATAGATGTTGAATCTCCCAGATTAAGCTGGTATTCTGAATCGCAGCAAAGAGCTCAATCACAAACTGCTTATCAGATATTAGTTGCAAACTCGCTGGCAAAGCTAAATGCGAATGATGGCGACATGTGGGATTCAAAAAAAATATTATCTGATCAAAGTATTAATATAAATTATTCTGGCAAACAATTAACCTCTGAAATGCAGTGTTTTTGGAAAGTTAAGATTTGGGATAGCAAAGGTAACGAATCATCATGGAGCCAGCCTGCAAAATGGAGTATGGGATTATTAAATAAAACTGATTGGAATGCAAACTGGATTGGCCTTGACAAAGCGGTTGGAAATGATAAACCGGATACAGAATATACAATCCTGTCGGCGCGTATGCTTAGAAAAGAATTTGAAACGAACAAAACAATCAAACGTGCAACAGCATATATATGCGGTTTAGGCCTGTTTGAACTATATACAAACGGTCAGAAAATCGGCAACCAGGTCCTTGCACCGGCTTTATCGGAATATCCGAAAAGATCATTTTACACGACTTTTGATGTTACCAATAATTTGTTAAGCGGTAAAAATGTTATTGGTGTAATTCTCGGTAATGGACGTTTTTTCGCAATGCGCCATACAAATCCGATTGGTATGGAAACATATGGCTTTCCCAAAATGATCTTCCGTTTAAACATTGAATATACCGATAACACATTTCAAAGCATTGTCAGCGATACAACATGGAAACTCACTGCTGATGGTCCAATCATAGCCAACAATGAATATGATGGTGAAGTCTACGATGCTGGAAAAGAAATGCCCGGATGGAACAAATCAGGATATGATGATTCCAAATGGTTAAAGGCAGAAATAGTAGCAGATCCGTCAGAAAAATTATCGGCTCAGATGATAGAACCTATTAAGATTATGCAAACCATGAAACCCAAATCAGTAGAAGAAATTAAACCCGGTGTTTATATCTTTGATATGGGACAAAACATGGTGGGATGGGTATCTTTAAAAGTGAAGGCAGAGAAAGGAACTCAAATAGAAATGCGGTTTGCTGAAACATTGAAACAAGATGGAGAATTGTATACTGCTAATCTCCGATCGGCAAAACAAACAGATATTTACATTACAAAAGGCGGTGGATTGGAGAAATGGGAACCGCGTTTTACTTACCACGGTTTTAGATATGTAGAATTGACAGGGTATCTGGGCAAGCCTGATTTAAATACTATTGAAGGAAAGGTTGTTTATAATGACATTAGAACAATAGGTAATTTCAGCAGTTCAAATGTTATTCTAAATGAAAATTATAAAAATGCTTACTGGGGAATTCGTGGAAATTACCGCAGTATACCAACCGATTGCCCGCAGCGGGATGAACGTATGGGCTGGCTTGGTGACAGATCAATGAATTCTTATGGAGAGAGTTTTATTTTTAANNTGACATTGCAGATGCTCAAAAAGACAACGGAAGCATTCCTGATGTTGCTCCATCGTATTGGCAGGTTTATAGTGATAATATGACTTGGCCTTCATCAATTATCATAATTCCGGATAATATCTACCGGCAATACGGAAATATTAAAGTAGTCGCTGACAATTATGATGCAATGAAAAAGTGGCTTTTTTATATGCGCAATAAATTTATGAAAGATTATCTACTGCCAAAGGATACTTATGGTGACTGGTGTATGCCGCCCGAAAACCCGGAATTGATCCACTCGAAAGATCCGGACAGGGTTACTCCCGGTGATTTTATCGGTTCAGCTTACTTCTATCATTGTTTGCGACTAATGGAACATAATGCTCGCCTTCTTAATAAAAATGATGATGAAAAAGAATATGCATCGCTGGCTGATAAAGTCAGGGATGCCGTAAATAATAAGTTCCTGAATAAAGACAATCTTTTTTATGCAAATAATACAGTAACTGCAAATGCTCTCGCACTGTTTTTCAATATACCATTAGAAGAAATAAGAAGTAAAGGTTTTGATAATCTTGTTTATAAAACTATCCATGATTATAAAAGCCATACAAGTACCGGATTAGTGGGTGGGCAATGGATTATGCGCACTCTTACTGATAACGGTAATCCGGAATTAGCTTTTAAGATTGCCGCTAATAAGGATTTCCCAAGCTGGGGATATATGGCTGAACACGGTGCAACAACTATCTGGGAACTGTGGAATGGAAATACGGCCGACCCGGCAATGAATTCGGGCAATCATGTTATGCTTCTTGGCGATCTTGTTATATGGTACTATGAAGATCTTGCCGGGATTAAATCCGATCCTTCTAACCCTGCATTCAAACATATAATTATGAAACCCTATCCGGCTGGCGGTCTGAAGTTTGTTAAAGCTTCATATCTGTCAATGTATGGGCCCATTAAAAGTGAATGGCATAAAAGTAACAATCAGTTTAGCTGGGATATAAATATTCCTGCTAATACTTCCGCCACAATTTATCTTCCCGCTGAAAAAGTAGGCGATGTAACAGAAAGTGGAAATGAGACTTCAAAAGATAACGGTGTAAAATTTATAAAACTTGAAAACGGCAGGGCAGTTTATGAAATTGGTTCAGGCAATTATCATTTTATTTCTAAAGTAAACAAACAAAATTCATTGGGATTTAATGAACAAGGTAAAGGGAAAAATATATCCAAATCCGGTGTTAAAGGATCGGCTCTTGTACCGGCTGATGAGGTGAAAACTTATTCCGATAACAGGCCATCCGCGAAGTATTGTTTGGAAGCCGTTGATCAGGGAGTGGTTTACAAACATGGAGACGGCCCTGATAGTTGTGATTATTTAGGTGCCCGCGATATTTGGATATGGAAATATAAAGGTACTTACTATATGCATTATGACGGCGCTGGATTCAAAGGCTGGCTTGCCTGTTTGGCTGTAAGTAAAGATTTGGTTAACTGGTTGGCAAAGGGACCTGTTTTACAGTTGGGTGATTCAGGTAGTGACGATTGTGCTTCCGCTTCATATGGTACCGTTTATTTTGATGGTTCCAGGTGGCACATGTTTTATTTGGGCACTCCTCATACTATACCCATACCTGACTATATTCCTGCGTTTCCTTACTTAACAATGAAAGCGGAAAGTAAGTCCGTAACAGGCCCATGGATTAAGCGTTATGATATAAGACCGTTCTTACCAACTCCCAATACTTATAATTCAAGTATTGCCAGTCCGNNATTATATTGTGCATAACGGAATAGCGAACTATGGCTGCTTTAAATAGCAGATAGGAATTGATCAACTTGAAATAAATAAATGGGAAAAAGAATGCAATATAAATACCGGCTTGTTAAATTATTTCGATACATTCTTCATTCTGCGATTTTTGTCGCCATCTTCTGGAATTCAAATATTATTGCACAATCAAAGCAGGAAAAAATTTTTCCGGTCAGTCCTCCTACAATCGATCCAACATATGGTATGGCTAAACCGGCGCCCAAACACAGCTTAGAGCTGATTGCAAAATGGATCTGGGCTGCACATACTTCCGATACACAAACTATTTACGTGCGGAAAACATTCAATCTGAAGATGAAGCCGCATTCTGCTGATCTTTATGTTACAGCAGACGACCGGTTTGCTGCCTGGGTCAACGGACATCTTATCGGCGTTACTACCGATACGTCCGGCGATCTGGTATGGACTCATGTCCAACAATTCAGTATAAATACTTATTTACAAAAAGGCAGGAACGTAATTTCCATCCGGGGAGTAAATAAAGCAGACGCAGCGGGTATTCTGGCAATGCTGAAAGTTAATGGATCCGTTTGCCTTATTACCGATGAATCGTGGAAAGTCCTGGATCAGCCAACTCATCCTGAATTGTGGAATACTATTACTTTCAATGATTTCTCATGGAAGAATGTAACCGTGATTGCACCTTACGGTTCCGGTTCCTGGGGAGACAGACTGGAGGACTGGCCGGGAAAAGGTATTGATCAGGAGTATCTTGCACATATTCCCATCTCCCCAAAGAAAGTCACTGTCTTATCTGGTAAACGTCAAATCACCGGCGCCGAAACTTTGGCCGGCCGCAAGAATGGCCATGCAGTAATTTATCCTGGTTCGGAACCGGACAACACAAAGCATGTTTTACTTTTTGACTTCGGACAGGAATTGTCAGGACGCTTACAGGTTTGCGGAACACAAGGAGTAAACGTTATTGTAACAACTGGTGAATCCGTCCAGGAATGTAATCATGAGGAACCTTCTCTGGATAATCACGGCCCTTTTTCACTTACACTACATGGAACCCGGCTGGCATCAACTCCCTATACGGCTTTTCGTTATGCCGCGATTCAATATAATGGATCCACGCCTCTGAATATAACAAAGGTCCTTTGCGACTTCAAATACTATCCGGTTCAATACAAGGGATCTTTCAACTGCTCCGATTCACTTCTTACACGGATTTGGTATACAGGTGCGTACACTGCGCATCTATGCATGCAGGAAGATATTTGGGATGCACCAAAACGCGATCGGGGCCTCTGGATAGGAGACATGCAGGTTAGCGGTCAGACAATTAACGTTGCTTTTGGCGATCGCTTTTTAATGGAACGTTCAATCGAACGTGTACGGGATCAGGCACAGGGAGGCCGCCCTGATACTGAACTTCCCATTAGTGAAGTTAACTCAATTCCCGGGTACTCGGCAGCTTGGTTCTGCATCCTTGTGGATTATTACCTCCATCAAGGGGATAAAGCCCTTTTATCGCGTCAGCACGCAAAGATTATCTCACTTCTTGAGTATTTAAAGACCGATTTCGATAACAATAATCTTTTCAACAATCCGCATAAAGCGTGGGATTATTGTGACTGGTCTCCGGATTTTATAATAGACGGCCCGCTTACACGCGCCACCACCGATCTTTATATAATTCTTGGAGTGCGGCAAGCCATTTACCTCCTTGATCAACTAGGGGACAAAACAAATTCCGAACGTTTCGCACAATGGGAAAGTCAACTTATTCAGGCAGCTCGATCTAATCTTTATGATGCTCAAATTGGCTCCTTTAGTGAGCGTCTTCAGGAAAACGTGATGGCAATACTCTCTGATGTAGCAGCGCAGCAGCAGGATTCCATAATATACTCCCGTATCATTAAGCCGGGAAGTCCCGCATGGATAGTGCCCAAAGGAACAACGCTAAGTGACAGCGAAGTAATGTCTCCATACTATGGTTACTTTGTCCTTTCTGCTATGGATAAACTCCATGAGTATCAGGATGCCCTTAACCTCTTGCGGAATTATTGGGGCGATATGCTCTCACGCGGTACATCTGCATGGTGGGAAATGTTCGACCCGTCCTGGCCGCGCGACTTTAACTGGGTAATTGACAGGTTGAATTATGTCAGCTTGAGCCACGGGTGGTCGTCCGGCCCAACTTCATTTTTAACCGAACACATACTGGGAGTGCGTCCAACTTCAGCCGGTTATGACAATGTAAACATACAGCCAAACCTGTGTGACTTAAAATGGATGGAAGGCAATATTCCAACCCCGCATGGAATAATTTACGTAAAAGCCTTTCGCCAAAAAAGTCGCCTCACAGTTAGGGTTATGCTCCCTGCCGGTATCCGGGCGCATATAGTGCTCCCAGGCGTTTCGCGGGACATCAACCGCCGGGGACAGTATACCGTCATATCGAAAGAATGATTTACAGACGGCTGTCAAATATGATTATTGACAGCCTTTAACCAGAACAGATTCGGTTTTAACTATCCTGCGGATTTGTATTCTATATGTCCGGATTATTTCCTGACTTAAATAAAGTAGGTTTTTTATTTTTATATTTTAACTTGTAGGTATAGTTTTAAAAATAACTTATACCGCTTTCGGCAGTGTAAATATAATATCCGTACCTTTTCCAACTTCACTTTTAACCGAAATTGTTCCTCCCTGCCGTTCTACCATTTCCTTGCAGATCATTAGCCCTAAACCGGTGCCTTCTTCCTGCTTAATCCCTCTTGTTGATTTTACGGTTAAACCGATTCTTTGAATCATTGCCGGCATTATGTCAATAAGGAGATTACAGTTTTGAAAGTATTAAGATTTAGTAAGTTCGGACCGCCTTCAGTTTTATCAATTGAGGTAGTTCCATTTGAGAAGGCTGTTGAGGCATATGAGAGAGTTGCCACCGTCTAGGCAATTGCAAAACAGGTTCTATCAATTTCGTAGAGAGCGCGGCAAGACTGTATGAGAATAGCACCCATATCAAAGGTGTGCTGTTATGTGGAGCTATTTAGTTCATGATGGAAGTAACAAACTACAACCAACTGCGCTAACCACTATTGATGGATCGATCAGTTTTCGGCGGAATTAATAAAAATTTAAGTAAATGATAAATAAAGAAATTACCAATCTACATATTGATATTAATGGTCAATTATATTTAGTTTACGATGTAATTAACGTTTTATTGAACGATGGTTTAAAACGATTTGAAATTTGACTGCATTAGCAAGATGCAGTCTGATTTGTAATCAGCAAGTCGCCGGTTCGAGTCCGGCCGCCAGCTCTAATTAAAGCCTTGTAACGTAAAAAGTTACAAGGCTTTATTGTTTTGAGACTATTCAAACAGAAGTTTTGAGTATTGACTTGAATGCTGGCATTCCTGTCCGCCGCCAGGCAAGTCAAATTCATATTCTCCATTTTTTAAAAACGTACCATAAAGAATAAGTTGTGATAAAACCAAGGTAAGCTCCGGCGATGACATCACTTAGAAAATGATAATCTGTTGCGATAAGAGCTGCTCC
>PLNZ01000231.1 GCA_003142915.1 Ignavibacteriales bacterium
AAATTTGCTACTTTTTGTGGGTTTGTTATCTCGCTTATCCAGTACGTACCTCCCGCTCCGAGAACCAAAAATACGCCTGCAAAGAATATAGGTGAATTAACCAAAGATTTTTTACTTTTGACAAATGCAAGCGCTGATAATGCCATCACGATTAGTTGACCGACAAATCCGAACGCCAGCGGCGTTGCGGCTTTAATGCAAGGATACTGTACACGGCTTGGTTTAGGCACAACCCGTATAAGAATCCACACGAGCGCCAATAAGCCGATTAATGGAAGGAGAAGTTTATAGAATCCCGCCGGGGTTTTAAATCCCTTTATTTTCCCTGTTTTAGGGCAAACTTTTACAAATTTTTTAATAACATTATTCATAATAGCATCCCTGGAAAAGATTAAAAATATTTTCACAATATTGTTCTTAAAAATTTCTGCGCTTCCTTTAAACTTTTAATTAAGTATAAATTTACTAAATATTCCATCCTATTCAAAAAAAATGCTATGCCTCTACAACTGGCAGAGCACATAGCATTATAGCGATCATATGAAGGTAATATTTTAACTATCAAATAAATTGTTTTATAATTTTAAGATTCTTTGCAATAAGTTCATTCCTTTGTTTTACGCCTTCAGCGCTTCTTAATTTATCGGGGAGAGTATTAAGTACATAGTCTAAAAGTTTATCAACCGAAGAAACAGCTACATGCAGCCTTGTATCTGAAGAAGCATAATAAATTAATACTTCGCCGTTATCTTTTTTAACCCAGCCGTTACTGAAAACCACATTAGAAACATCGCCTATTCTTTCATCACCCTGAGGAGCAATGAAATATCCCGCCGGTTCGGCAATTACTTTATTGGGTTCTTTAAGGTCGGTAAGAAACATATACAATACATATCTAAGACCGGCAGCAGTGTTTCTTACTCCGTGAGCCAGTTGAAGCCATCCTTTATCCGTTTTTATAGGAGCTGGACCCATTCCGTTTTTAGCTTCTTTAATTGTGTGATATTGCCTGTCGTCAATAATAGTTTCTAAATCAATAACCGGATTTTCCATTGAACCGGTTAATCCCCAGCCGATACCTCCGCCTGTTCCTGCATCAATAAAACCATCCTGCGGTCTTGTGTAAAAAGCATATTTACCGTTAATAAATTCAGGATGCAGAACTATATTTCTTTGCTGCGGTGACGGTGTTTTAAGATCGGGCAGCCGTTCCCAGGTAACAAAATCTTTGGTTCTTGTTAAACCGCCCTGTGCAATCGCAGATGAAGTATCGCTTATGGGAGATTCGGGATCTTTTCTTTCCGTACAGAATTGCCCGTATATCCAGCCGTCTTCATGCTTAACCAGGCGCATATCATATACATTAGTATCCGGATTGCCGTCTATTTCGGGCATGGTAACAGGATAATCCCAAAATTTGAAATTATCTACACCGTTTGGAGATTCTGCAATAGCAAAAAAAGATTTCCTATCGGTTCCTTCAACCCGTAATGCCAGTAAAATTTTCCCGTTTAACTCGATTGCTCCTGAATTAAAAGCGGCATTAACGCCAATCCGTTCCAGTAAATGGGGATTGGTTTTATAATCAAGATCATAACGCCAGAAAACCGGTACATGTTCGGCTGTTACAACAGGAAATTTATAACGGGTATATACACCGTTATTTTGTTTAGCCGGTTCATTCTTTCTTGTAATTAATTTTTCATTTTCTTTAAAAAGTTCTTTTACTTTTTTATTAAATTGGTCTTGGGTCATTTAGAGTCCTCAATTATTTGTAAATCACTATCAGAAATTTTTATTTTTATTTTATGAGGGCCATCACCGTAAGCACTCTCCAGTTTATCCCACCAATTAAACTTAAGAATTATTGAAGTTACAATCAATATAGCAGCAGAAATAAAGAATGATGAGTATACACGAAAAACTAAAAATACCGGCGCTGCCATCAAAGTAATTTGCCAGATGATTCCGGTAACAACGTTGAACATATCTTTTTTGAAATCTTTATTAGCTACAAAAGCCGGATTTACTTGCAAAACTTTTTCCCGGATGGGTTTCCAGAATCCCCAGGGACGGACTGTGGTATAGAATTTCATAAGTACTTCATCACTTTCCGGAGGATTCATAAAAGTTGCTATAATGCAACCTATTATTGATATTACTAATATAATAGGAAATGAATTCATACTATCATTATTAGCAAGCGGCCAGCTATGTATGAAAGGGATAAAATTAAAATAATCCAAAATGAGAAGGACTAAACATGTCATAATTCCGGAAACCATTCCCCAGAAATAACCATATCCGTTGAAACGCCACCAATACCATTTCAGTATGTTAGCTGCCGTATAACCGCCCCAGAGAGCAGAGGCTAACCAAAGTACAACCTGGTTAATGGATTCGATGAAAAATCCAACCGAAATACCAACAATAACAACAAGTACAGAAGTAAGATAACTCATATTAACATACTTCTTGGGGCTGGCATTAGGATTTATATAACGTTTATAAATATCATTAACTATATATGCGGGAGCGGCATTTACTGTTGCGGCAAAATTACTCATAAAAGCTGCTATTAAACCCGCCATCAAAAATCCGAGCAAACCAACCGGTACGTAATGGGCAAGAACCTGAGGTAATATCGTTTCAAAATCAGGTTTTGTTAAAGAGCCGTTATATAATGTGTTGAAATTTGTAAGGGCAAGTATGGTTAAACCGGCAATCATAAAATACCTTGGCGGATTTAATACAACACTTACCAGCGAACTCATCTTAGCTGCTTCTTTAGGGCTTTTTGTAGAAAGAATACGCTGCATATCATAATTAGGAGCCGGGCCTGCTGCAGAGATAAAAATCCCTTTAAATAATACCATTCCGAAGAATAACCCAAAAAGTGAATACCCATCGGACGCTATCCACTGATTAAATGCCGTCACTTTAGACGACGCAACCGAGTGAATTGTAGACCAGTCAAGATTTAAATTCCAGCTAAAGAATATATTTTTCCATCCGGCGGGTAAAACACTGTTTACAACGTCCGGAGATACATGGAACATTGCAATAATCCCGATAGCAATTGACGAAATAGTAAGAATACCATACTGGAGTACTTCGGTAATTACAACGCTGAACATCCCTCCTTTAACAACATAAATGGTGGTTATTGCCATAAGTATAAGCGCATAAAGGTTAGTATTTATTTGCGGATACTTTAATAAAGTATCGGGGTTTGTAATAAGAGGCGGTAAAAATGCTACCGCAAATTTTCCAATTCCCTTAAATCCGTAAGAAAGAAATCCGATTACTCCTATTAAAGCAAAAATTATCACAACTATATGCGATAAAGCTGCACCCTTACCTGTTCCGAACCTTGTTTTTATCCATTCAGCGCCGGTCATTACATTTGACCGCCTTAACCATGATGACAGGTAAACCATTAAAAATACCTGGTTAAAAACCGGCCACACCCATGGCAGCCACATACTTTTTAATCCATAAACCGCTAACCAATATACCAAAAGCATTGTGCCTGCAATATCAAACATTCCTGAAGCGTTTGAAATACCAAGAATCCACCACGGGAGAGTGTTTCCGCCAAGGAAATAACTATTTATATCTTTTGAAGCTCTTTTGGAAATCCAAAAGCCAAGAATAATATTGGCTATCAGGTATAGCGCTATTATAGATATATCAATTAAATTTAATTGCATATATTATCTTTTTAGTTAATTAGTTAATAAAAAAATATTGAATTATAGTGAAAATCTTAACTTCACAAATAGTGCCATTTCCCGGTACCTTTTTTCCTATTATTGGTTTAGATTATTTAATGTCTTTATCGATTGTTTTTTTATCATTATGATAAATAATTATGAAATTCATAAATAAAAATCGATAATTATACAATAAAATCTACGCTTTCGACATTACACGGTATGGCATTTTGCAGGGCAGGCAGTTTTGGCTGATTACTGTTCCGGATATAAATTAACCCCGATTTATGAAAAGCAGTTTCGTTTAAGGGGAGCAAAGCATAGCTGTTGTTTTAATAAACAGCTATGCAAAGCTTGAGATATTGTATTTAAAAAATGTTTAAGGAAACCGGTTACATATTAAAAACAATAGCCAATCATTAATTGCAGTATCTTTGTATGTGGTTGCATTACTGAAGAGGTTGGATAACTTTGAACGGTTGTAAC
The DNA here is from genome assembly GCA_003142915.1 of Ignavibacteriales bacterium. Lineage (GTDB taxonomy): Bacteria > Bacteroidota > Ignavibacteria > Ignavibacteriales > Ignavibacteriaceae > FEN-1297. Next base: position 4,203 of record PLNZ01000231.1, read on the forward strand.
CATCTTATATGTAGGTTCGCCGGCAAAATACCTTACACCCAAATTTATACTATTGTAAATAACGCCTGCACCAAATCCATACGCAAATGCAAAAGGTGTGTTTGTTGAGATATTTGCGGTATAAGCTTTGGAACTTATTGTTTCAGTAGGGAAACTTGACATCAGAACGCCTACTTGTGCGGAACCATAAAATTGTACAGGATTTGAAGCGGATGTTTCAATGCCGAGGCCGGTCATTAACAATGTTGAAATATAACCACGATTATTGACAGTAACTTTATACCCTGCTTTGAGTCCTAATGAACTGTCTAATGAACTTTCTAATGCACTATTATTTATGCTGTTAACCGCCACAGAAATTGACGAGGTCCAGTAGATAGCTTCAGTAATATTTTTATCGCCCTGAAGCATTGCAGAGTATCCGGTCCGAGCAAAGCCTGCATTTGTTGAGGTGGTGCTGCCGAAATCACCTACAGGAAATGCTACCCCGCCGAATATACTAAGATGCATAAACGGGGAAACTTCTTGCGCATAACTATGGCTGCAAAAAAGAGAAATAGAAAACAGGATAAGAAAAAAACAGTAAATCGAGCATTTCATAACGAACCTCCGGTATTAATTGTTAACCCATTATTTGTTATATCGGAATTGCGGCTTAAAATCCGATATTTATTAAAGCACACGGCAGACATGCAAAAAATCAGTTATTATCCAACTGCCGTAAAACCGCGGGCAATTTAATAAAATATTCCTCATTCCCACTACAAAAATAAAAGAATTAAAATAACAATCAAATCCCTCTGTAGAATTTTTTAAAAAAATTCATCGTCAAAAGAAATAATTAAAATTAATCCATCCCACGCATAGTGT
>PLNZ01000125.1 GCA_003142915.1 Ignavibacteriales bacterium
ACCGCCCCTACTGAAAAAGCGAAGAATGCGACAAAGACGAAAATGCAAACGACCATCACCCCATTGCCAAAATAATTACTATTATAATAATGCAAGGCGGCACCAAACATCGATAGAAACATTCCGACTGCTCCAATCATCAACAGCGGTTTGCGACCGATTTTGTCTATAAAATACATTGCCAGAATGGTAAACACCAGGTTGGTACCGCCGACGCCGATAGCTTGCATCATTGCTGTGCTTGTGCTTGCACCTGCTTTCTCGAATATCATAGGAGCATAATACATTATGACATTGATCCCGCTTAGTATACCAAAAAATGGAAGGAGCACGCCGCATAAAATTGCAAAGCTGTATTTTTTTTGCAGTAGTTTTGTGGTACCGAAATCTTCTTTCAGTGATAGAATTATCTCGCTCAGTTCCGATTCAACATTTTCTGCGCCGACCGATTGCAGGACCGATTTCGCTTTGTCGGATTGATTTTTCTTGACGAGCCATCGAGGACTCTCCGGTACAATAAACAAAAATGCAAAGAAGATAGCGGACGGAATCGCCATTATTCCGAACATCCATCGCCAGTTGTCTCCGCCGGCGTTGATAAGCAAATAGTTCGTGAAAAAAGCAACAAGAATTCCGATAACAATATTCAACTGCACTACCGCCACCAATCTGCCACGAATTTTTGCCGGGGCAATTTCAGCGATATACATCGGCGCCATGACAGAAGAAGCTCCGATGGCAATTCCTCCTAAGAATCTGAAGACTAGGAGTGTATACCACCCACTTGCCACGGAACACCCCAAAGCTGAAACGAAATAGGTTGCTCCACAGATCAAGAGCATGAGGCGTCTTCCCCACAAATCTCCCGGCTTGCCCACGATAATCGCTCCGAGAACTGTTCCCCATAGTGCAATCGACACAGTAATCCCGAGTGTCGTGTCCGACAGGCTGAAATATGCGGTTATAAATTTCGTTGTACCCGAGATAACGGCAGTGTCAAATCCGAAGAGAAAACTGCCGAGTGCAGATACGACCGTAGCAAATAAAAGTTTCTTGTTCACTGTATGCCTACTCCTTATCTAGCGTGTTCACCGCGTGTTTGTGTTCAGAGAATTTGTCATCATAAGTTATGGCCAAAGTAATCTCCGATTTGAAGACGCCCCTCCAAACCAATGTCTTTGCCTGATTCATGCTCTGTTAAGCTAACTTTGCTTGGTTTAGTAACCTGAAATCAATTTCTATCCTTTGTATCCATTGCTGCCGTCCAGACCGGTTTACCTCTATTTTTTATTATTCTATCTATGGCTAAATACGTCAGCATCAAATGACGCGGAAGATGATAATTTTCTATGGTCTGATTCTGTTGTTTTTGCTCAAACGTTACTTTTCTATCAGCGTAAAAAATCCAAAGCGGGTATCCATATTGCTTTAATAAATATTTATCCGTCAAATATTTATACATTTTTTCAAACCACCAGTTCTTTGCCCATTCGTCACCGGTTTGTTCAATAAGTATCATAATTCCATTTAAAACCTCTTGCTGTGCCCAAAGAACTTTGCATAATTTTTCAACTTCCCATAAATTTTTATCAACATTATTTAAACTCCGGAAAACCCCGCCATATACGCCATCCCATGCAACTTCAGCATGTCGTTTAAATCTTTCCGCGGCAATTTGAAATAATTTAACGTCTTTAAGTTTAATTGCCCTTTCCATAATTGGCCAAAGAGTTTCAATCGATATACCCGTATAAACAAATTGTGATAATTCATTATTCGGGCAGGAATAATCATGATTTAATAGTTCATTATTAAGTTTGAATTCGGGATTGAAGTGTTTATTAATTACAGCATCTGTGCATTCGGAAATTATTTTCTCTAAATCAGGATCATTTTGGGATTCAAGCATTCTATTAATAGTAATAATCATTATCATAGAAACACCTTGAATTTTCGCACCGGGAAAAGGGAATGCATCAGGGCCTTGATAGTCCGTTACAATTCCAGGATAATAATCCGGATTATTATAAATTTTCCAGCATTTTAGAATTATATCTTTTGCCAAATTCCAGTATTTCCATTCCCCGGAAGCGCGGGCGTATTCATTTAATCCTTCGGCAACTAAAATATCGCCCGATATTTGTTTTGAAGAAGGCGTAAGAGCATTACCTTCGCGGGAAATTGTGTCAGGCCACAAGTCATCGCCTTTGGGTTTGGTCTTTAAAATCAGATTTAAAGAATTGCGGGCAATATTTAAATATTTTTCTTCTTTTCCAAAATTACTATAAAGAAATGAATAGACCCATATGCCTCTGCCTTCCGTCCATGTGGCCTTATCGGTATTTATATTTGTACCGCCGAGGTCAGTGTTACACATAAATCCGCCATACTTATCATCAATTACATATTTATCCATAAAAGGAAGGAAATCTTCAAAAAGATAATGATGGTAATCATCGCGGAGTTTTAAAAGTGATGAATCACCGAATTTTAATGGAATATCATCAGAATATAAATTTTTCCTGATAAGATTATTTTTTTTTAGTAAGCTTTCAGCATTGGCATATTTAGACAAAAGAATGCTGCCAATTGAAGCTGCCATAAATTTTCTTCTATCCATTATTTGCAATCTTTCAAATGATTGTCTAAAGTGCTTGATACTTTTTCTAAAAATCAGTTATTATTTTTCATCGATCTATTTTTTATTCAAAGAATTAAAAAACAATATGGAAACTTTCTTTGCTCACTTTGCACCTGAAACATCATTATTGCGAACTTCGAACTCATCCTCAAATGTTAATTCGTCGAACCACCTTGGGGTCGGCACCGTCCTAAAATTGACATACCTCGCGCTTACGGGTTTTGATAATGTTAAACGATATTTGTATGTAGCGGCTGTTTCATCATAAGGCAAATTAGGGTGTGAAAATTTTCCAACATCTGTCCAAGTGACATTATCTGTCGAAACTAAAACATTTACTTCTGCCGGAAGATAAACTAATGCTTTGGGTTCAAGCAGATAATCTGCAATAAACTGCTGCACATGCATGGTTTTACCCAGATCAATAATTACATCCCTCGGTTTTTGATGATTATCATGAAAACCCTCCCACTTGGGGTCTTCAATTGAAGCGCTGTCAGCATAAATTCCATCTGTCAATTTTGTATTCGTTGTTTTTAAATTGTTTGTATAATCAGGTATAGAAACTGTATATGGACACCCGCCGGAGACTTTGTTGGGAAGAACAGGTATTATGCCTGTATTAATCGTTAACGGTACTGTTGGAACAGAAAGATTATTAGCAAAATCATATGCTTTAACTTGATACGAATAATCTGTATTTGAATGCAAAAATACATCTGTTAAGCTTGTAAGAGAGGGATTAATGTTTTTATGCCTTCCTTTAATCGGAACTTGTTTTTTACAAATCATTATNNAGCACTGCAGTAAAATTGGCTGGAGTACTTGGTGGTATAGTTTCAAGGGAACCGGTACTAAAGTAGCCTATGTATGTTTTATAAAAACCCGGGTCTATATTGAAAGGGCTATCATAATAGCAGAATTCCCATGTAATGTAATTATCTACATAAGGCTGTTCTATTTTTAGTTGTGAAATTACCCGGTCCATTGTAGCAGTAGTGTTATCACTAAGGTCAAATGTTTCAACATCAGACCACATCGCCAATCCCGGTTTTGTATCTACCGCCTTACGGAGCGCAGAAAACCAGCTTGCAACCTGATTTAACTTGAGCCCGCCGGCTCCTACACAATCCTGTGGACAGAATATATCTCCCGCAGCGGTATGCAGCCCGGCAAACACATTTTCCCACATTGTCTCATAAAGGAGGGGAGTCCCAAGGTTTGAGTTCATAAAAGGACACCACATAACAGGAAGCCTTTCATTTGCAGCAGTAAGATGATCCAGTTGCATGTTAACGGCATTAGTCAGTACACGCTGTTGTGCTTGTGTTGTAAAATTAACATTATCAACTTCATAAGCCCAGTACCAGCCATAAAATGCATCTGGGTATTTATTTTTGTAAAGACTCCATAATTCATCACAGACTCGGTTATCGAAAACCATTTGTCCGTAAAGCCATGTAGAATCATTCGCAGGTGAATCCCACCATCTGTCATTCACATCAATGCCGATAAAAACTTTTATCCCTGCAGATTGTGCGTTTCTTAAACATGCGTTGACTATATCCGGATAAGTAGTACCGTTTCTCCCCTTCGCCATTTTTGTATTTGGCAGAGATGAAGGGTAAATTGTAGTAGTGACCTTACCGGGGAAACTTTCAACGGCAGATGCAATGACGATATAATGCATCCCTGCATTCTTCATTGCAGTAAACTCCTGCTGCCACCTAGCATCTGTCCAGGAACTACAAAGGTCTCCTGTTATAAACGAGCCGCCTATTACAGGTTTACCTGACTGAGCCGTACTTAGAACAGGAACAAATAACAATGATGAGATAAGGGCAGATAAAACAAGAATATTTATTTTATATAATACTTTTAACATAAAAAACCTCGTCAATTAGAATCGATGATTAAATAATTTTTCCCCGGTAAAATAACCGGGGCTGCCAACAACAACAGCCCCGGAGTACTGGAGGGAACCCTAACTAAAAAATATTATTTCATAAGAATCATTTTCTTTGCTGATACAAAGTTACCAGCTTCTATTCGATAGATATAAATACCGGAAGCCAATTTACTTGCATTGAACTGATATGTATAGCTTCCCGCTTGCATATAGCTATTTACAAGTGTAGCCACTTTCTGTCCAAGAATATTATAAACTGCCAACGTTACATTAGAAGGTTTTTCCAATGAGAAATTAATATTTGTACTTGGATTAAAAGGATTAGGGTAGTTTTGGCTCAGAGCAAAAGTTTTCGGAACTGTTGAAGTTTGGGTTTTGATACCGGTAACAACAGGAGCGAGAACTTCATACTCATCTACAAAGACCCAAGCTCCACTCTGGGCTAAAGTACTGAACTTAACAAATCTTGCGTTTACAGTATTAGATAACGTATAATAATACTTAAACGTATTAGCCGATGTGTCGTTAGCTCCATTAACAACCAGTTTCTCTAAATTAGTGAAGGTAACATTATCTGATGATAACGAAACATTCACTTGTGTAGGTAAGAAAACTGCGGGCTGGGGATCAAGCAAATATTCTCCAAGGAATTGCTGCACAGGCATTACTTGACCCAGGTCAATTACTACATTAAGAGTGTCCGGACTAATAAAACCCACCCAAGCGGGATCTGCATAGTAAGCAGTGGAAGCGAAAATTCCATCTGTTAATTTTTTACCATTTTGATCCGGATAGTTACTGCTAGGTTTTGCAGAAACAGTATATTTACAATTATAAGAGACTACATTGAAATTATTCGTCTTAACAGTATCCAAATGTGTCGAAGAAGAGATATTACCGGCAAAATCATACGCCGTTACCTGATATATATAGCTTGTGTTTGAGCTTAGACCTTCATCTGTATAATATGTAAGTAAAGCATTATTCCCTGTTCCACCGTTCGTTATGGCAACCTGGTTTATAGTGATCAATTTTCCATTGCGATATACATAATACCCGCATACACCGATACTATCAGTTGATGCATTCCAATTCAATGCAATATCGCCATCAGTCTGAAGCACTGCAGTAAAGTTTTGCGGCGTAGTTGGTGGCATAGTTTCAAGTGAGCCGGTATTAAAGTAGTTAATATAGGTTGCTTGATAACCGGGGTCGGTATTGTAAGGGCTGTCATAATAGCAGTATTCCCATGAGACGTAATTATCTACATAGGGCTGTTCTATTTTTAATTGTGAGACTACTCGACCAATCGTTGCAGAGATATAAGCGCTTCCATAAGGTTCGAATGTTTCAACATCAGACCACATTGACAGTCCCTGTTTTGTATTAACAGCCTGGCGAAGGGCTGAGAACCAACTTTCAAGATTGCTTAAAGTAAGTCCTCCGGCGCCTATACAGTCTTGAGGGCAAAATATATCTCCTGTAGCGGTATGCAATCCGGATAAAACATTTTCCCACATTGTTTGATAAGATTGCGGAGTCCCGAGGCTTGAATTCATAAACGGACACCACAT
>PLNZ01000134.1 GCA_003142915.1 Ignavibacteriales bacterium
AAAATATAACCACCAAACTTAATACTCAGAAGATTATTCAACAAATTAATTCTTTGTTAAAATATATTAAATTAGTGTTGATTATTGAAGAATGTCTTTCAATAACTCAATTACGTCTGTAAGATTTTTTGCATCATAATCAGGGTGGATTTTGGAATCCTGCCGAAGCGGGAACTTTGTTTTGCCTGTGTACAGTAATATTCCTTTACCGCCAAGTTCCTGTGCAGGTTTTATATCATTTTCCAAATCATCGCCAATCATTAAAAAAGGAGAGCCGGCAGGGCAGCCGGGCATCTTTATAGCGGTGTGAAAATAAATAGGCGATGGTTTGCCAATAAGAACCGAATTTTTCCCGGAAGCATATTCAATAGCCGTAATAAAAGCGCCGGCATCCAAAGCAAGTTCAATCCCGTCAGGCTTCCAGAATTTATTTTTCTGCATTGCAATAATTTCAGCTCCGCCGTAAACTTTATTAAAGATTTCGTTTAGTATTCCGTAAGACCACCCGGTTCCCAAATCGCCGATAACAACAGCCCGGGGATCTTTGTCATTAATAAACTCTTCAAAGCGGTGGCGTATATTTTTAATGCAATAAACGGAGACACTTAAATTTTTCTCTTTTATGTATTCAATTGTTGCATCTACTGTGGTCATGATATTAACATTAAAGCCGACTCCATTATGGGCTAAAATGTTTTTTAAATCATCCGAAGAGTCTCTTGTTGAATTAGTTATTATAATGAAGGGAAGATTTTCACTATGAAGAAAATTTAAAAACTCAAACGCATCAGCGGCAAGCCCGGAGCCCAATCTTATAACTCCGTCAAAGTCAATTAAGATTGGGATATCTTTTTTCATAAAAGCATTATTTAAGAATTTCCAATTATGCCTTTACTTTTTCAAGAACAGGCAGCTTGTATTTTGCATATTCAAAAGCGCCGAAAAATAGACCGGTATAGACCAAATCACCAATGAGGGTATACTGAAAAAATGGAATTGCAGCGATAAAGCATGCGCCCAAGCCTGTAAGGCTCATAGGATACAAAGCGCCGGTATACCAGAATGCAAAATTTGTAATTACAAAAAAGAGAACTGATGATGAGACGGATGCTACCAGGATATTCGATACAGTTCTTTTCTTTCTCAGGCTGAATCCAATTGCAACAATTAAAGCAAAGCTTATATATACTGCCAGGAATGTAGAGTGATAGCCGAGTACGAGGTCCGAAAGCAGCATAGCGGCAAAAGGGACAATAAAGGCTAACTTCTTATTAGTAAAGTAAGCCCCGCCGAAAAGAGCCATAGCAGTAATCGGAGTAAAATTTGGATAATGCGGAATCAGTCTTAAAGCCGCTCCTGCTATTATCATTCCTGTAATTGTCAGGAATCCGGCGTTGATATTTATTTTGTTCATTTAAAGTTCCTTTCAAAAAAAATGGCCGAAAAAAGATTTTTTACAATTTTAAAATTTAATTTTATGTAATTAGCATAAATCATAAGTGACCGGGTATATTATAATTCGTAAATACGACCGTAAGATAATAAAAAAATATTAATTAATAATTGTTGAAAGGCGGCGGGGAATTCGACCCCGGAAAGACTAAACTCCGAGGTTGAAACCAAACCTCGGAGGTTAATAATGAAAAAAAGTAAATAAAAGCACTTTATAAAGAAATCACAGGTTAATACGATAATAAAGAGTATTTTAGTCTATACGACGCTCATAAGTTTTAAGACAAATCGCTTCCCATTTATCAAAATGATTTTGTATTTTATACCCGACTTTTGCTTATCAATAAATAATTAATAATTTCTTCAAATAAACTTCAAGGATGAGTAAATGAAAAGAATTTATTCTAATCTATTAGCAGTTTTCACTATCCTTTTCCTTTTGTGCGGATCAATTTATGCGCAGCAATTAGCAACGGTCGGCAAGCTTTTCACTAAATCCGAAGCCGATAAATTATACGGCTCTGTTATAAAATCGGTTTCCATAGGCTCAACAGAGCTTTATCCCGCAGGCATAAAAAAGCTATTGCTTATGGCTCATTACTTGCCATGGTTTCAAACACCTGCTATTAACGGCTTCTGGGGCTGGCATTGGACAATGAACCATTACAATCCCGAAGTTGCAGACTCAACCGGGCGGCGGCAAATTGCTTCTCACTATTACCCATTAACCGGCCCCTATGACTCACAGGATAAAGATATTTTAGAATACCAGGTATTGCTGATGAAAATAAGCGGCATAGACGGCGTACTGGTCGATTGGGGCTCTAATGAGAATTTTAATGACTATGTACTCAACGATAAAGGCACTGCCGCAATTTTTAAATATATCCAAAAAGCCGGGCTTCACTTTTCTATCGTCTACGAGGATGCTTATATAAAAAATATGATAAATGCAGGACATATGAAAAGCAGCGACGCTTTGAACTATGGCAAAAATTTAATGAACTATCTTCAGAATACATGGATGTATTCTGATACTTATTTAAAATTTGGCAGCCGACCTGTTCTATTAAATTTTGGACCGCAGTATTTCTATAATAGCTCCAACTGGGATACTCTTTTTTCAGGTTTAAATCAAACGCCTCTTTTCTTTACCGAGGATAATCCACTTTTCCCTGCCGCTGTTGGCGCATTTTCCTGGGTTCCAATGGGGAAATCAAATTCCAGTGGAATATTAACTCAAAGTGATTTCATCGATTACTTAAACCAGTTCACCCAAAAGTCGACTAACCGGAGCTACAAAATAAGCTGTGCCGTTCCCGGCTTTCATGATATATATAGCGAGGCAGGCGTAGGATCAAGCTATGGCTACCTCGATTCCCAAAACGGACTTACATTCAGTTCAAGCCTGCAGCAAGCCGTAAGCAGTAACTTTGATATTATACAACTTGTCACCTGGAATGATTACGGCGAAGGTACTATTATAGAACCAACTGTAGAATTCGGCTATCAATATCTTGAGAAAATTCAGGAAATCAAAAAGGCATCCATTGATTCAACTTTTAAGTTCGGAAAAGATGATTTATTACTCCCCCTTCGCATATATCAATTAAGAAAAAATTTCACTAATAATACTAACGTTAACGCGAGCCTTGATCAGGTTTTTGATATGATTGTTGCAAATAATATCAGTAATGCAAAAATGATCGTTGATAGCTTATATAAATTGGAATCAGGTAAATGATGTAATCGGCTACGGGCTTGATGTTGCAACAGATAACGGATTTATAAATTATATACTGCATAATAAAGATATAAGTAATGTAACTGTCTATTCCGTAAGCGGATTAAATATCAACACGCCTTATTACTATCGGGTCCGGGCTTATAATGCAGATGGATTAAGCTCGTACTCTAATACAATAAGCGTCAGGACAATTACAGGCGTAAAATAATTCCGGGAATTTTCCAAAATAGTACAAACTTTACCAATGTTTCCCGAATCCGTCAAATCCGTGAACAGTTATTAGATTTGAAATTCCCAGGTAAAGCTTTGTTCAGCTTAAGATTTATGATGCTCTCCGTAATGAAGTCGAAACTCTAATAAATGAGGAAAAGCCTGCGGAAATTTATAGTGTGCAATTTACAAGTGGGACATCCGGCAAATGCAGCATCCTGAACAAATTGAGTAAAAATATTTTTCCTAACCTTTTCTATTCCATCCCTGCCGGGATTTTAGTTTTTTCCTTTATTCATTTTGTTATAAGGATTTCGTCCC
>PLNZ01000413.1 GCA_003142915.1 Ignavibacteriales bacterium
TATTGCAAGAAAATTATAGGTTTTATAAGGGAGGAAAAGAGTACGATTACGATTAAGAGTAAGATTATGAATGAGGGAGGTTAGATTCTCAATTAAAATCCTTTTAATGATTTACTTTCTCACTTCGCATAGTTATTTTTAAACACTTAATTAACAGTAGATTCTTATTTGAACAAATTTCAGAAATTCAAAGCAATTTGGCATTTAGAATTAAATACCAAAGGCTTTAAGATTCGTTTTTTTATTACTTTATTTTTTTTGGGTATTGTACTTGCATCTTTATCAAGAGNNTGTAACATGGCTGATATTCGGATTGATTTATTTAGGTTTAATAATTGCAGTTGGAATACTTGCATTTCATCCACGGCAACTGATTATTGCCTTGCAGTCTTATACTCTAATAGCTGCATTTAGATTAATAACTATTTTCTTACTTCCTCTTGACGCCCCTCCGGGGATAATTCCTTTAAAAGATCCGTTTGTTGAATTTTTCGGCAGCGGGAATATCCTTCTTCGTGATTTGTTCTTTTCCGGTCATACGGCAACAATGTTTTTATTTTTCCTTACAAGCCAGAGTAGGAAACTTAAAACAATATTTCTAATTTGCACTGTTTTGGTTGCAATTTGTGTCTTAGCCCAACATGTACATTATACAATTGATGTGATTATTGCCCCATTTATTTCTTATACCAGTTATAGAATTATTTGTCTTATTAATCAGGAAGTAAAAAAGAATTAGGCAATTGGAATTATTTTCTCATGTCAATCGTTACCAATACTATCTGCATCAATCCAAGAAAGGCAATGATTTCCGAAGCGCTTTATTTATATTATCTTAATGCATTGCTTAATGGTAATAAGCAGCAATGCAAGGATATTATCATTAATCAAATAGACCAAAAGGTCAGTCTGAAAGAAATCTATAAGGATTTATTTCAGAGATCAATGTATCGCATTGGACAAATGTGGGAAAAAGAAAAATGTTCTATTTCAAGTGAACATATCGCCACCAAAATTACAGAAGGATTAGTAGATCTTGTAACAAATAAATATTCTACTGATAATAAAAACGGTAAGTCTGTTGTTATAACATGTATTGATAAGGAATACCATGAACTCGGGGCAAGAATGGTAGCAGGATTTTTTGAAACTCATGGATGGAATTCAATATTTGTCGGAGCTAATATTCCGTGTAATGAAATAATAAAACTCATTGGAGAAAAAAAGCCGGATGTGGTTGGAATATCAAGCAGTTTTTATATAAATATTAACAGATTAATAAAATTAATCCAATCTTTAAAAGATGAATTCCCTAATCAGGAAATCATAGTTGGAGGTCAAGCTCTTGCTGAAGGCCGGTCCGAATGCTTATCTCAATTCCCTAATGTCAGCTATATCTCTTGTTTAAACACACTTGAAGAATATATCCAAAAATATCAGTCTTGATTACCTAACTAAATATATTTCTTTTTGCCTTTCGGATATAAATTCACAACCCTCCTTTGTAATGAATAATTCCTCCTCAACAGTCGCGATTCCGTATTTAGGTATTGTTAAACGTGGTTCAAGAGTATATACATTTCCTTCTTCAACTTCGAGCATAGGAAGATTTCCATAACGATCCCATTTAGGTCCCAGTAATGCGCCGCCGTCATGAACATTACGGCCAACAGGATGACCTAGACCATGAGGAAATTCCTCATATCCATGAATTTGAATATAGTTCCTTGCTATCTCGTCTATTTCAAATCCTTTTTTCCCCGGTTTAAGTTCTTTTGCCGAACGGGAAATTGATTCTATTATTACATCAAACCCTTTTTGTACTTCTGCAGGCGCTTTTTCTTCATGGGGCATAAGCACATACCAGGTTCTTTGAAGATCGGAACAATATCCTTTATACTTAATGCCGAAATCCATATTTATTACATGTCCAGCTTCGATAACGCGGTTGGTAGGACCGGAATGTGCTCCTGCAGTATCAGGTCCTGTAAATACCGACGGACAATATTCTTCTTCCCATGCCAGATCAAATCCTCTTTTCTTGCATAAATCAAGCACAAAAGCAGATACCTGTATTTCTGAAATTCCGGGTTTCAAATATTTAGTGACTTCATCAAATATTTTCAGAGTTTCTTTAATTGCCTCTTTCATGATTGCGAGTTCCGTAGCGGATTTTCTTCCTCTAAGTGCAGAAATTATTTCTTCCGATGAGATCAATGAATTAGAATACTTAGTATCTTTTAAATGATCCATTAGCTCAAGATACAATCCGTATGACAATCCATCTGCAAGTGAGGTATTTCGGGAAAAATTAACTGCTATTTTCGAAGGCTTATATTGATCTAAAACTTCTATCAGTTTTTCTTTGACTGACTTCAAATATCCATGGATATTTTTATATGTGCCGATAGTTTTCATATTTTCAAATTCAAGGGAACCTACAATTGCATGAGTTGCCCCGCTTCTCGTAATAATAAATGCTGACTGCCATGTTGCATTGGCGCCAACTATTAATTCCATCATAGGATCTTTCATAGTGCCCGTTTCTCTGACAAATGTCATCCACATATCAATCCCTTTCTCATCAAGAATTTTTACTGCCTGATTAATTTTTTCAAGAATCATTTCTTTTGACATTAGATACTCCATGATATGATTATAAACTTAAAGACTTACTTTAAATGAAACTTAATTAAAAGAGTGAAGAGTAACAAGGGGATCAGGGATTAGAATTTAGGGATCAGGGGTTAGTGGTTAGGGATTAGTATTGAGTTATGAGACAATATTTATACTGTTCTAACCCCTAATCCCTTATACCCTAATCCCTAAAATTTCATTCTGAGTAAAAAAAAGGTTATTATAAATATATATAATTGAATTGATTATACAACTTTTAGTCTGATTTTGTAATAGGTAAATGAAGATGAAAATCAAATCAAACGAATCAAATTCATCTGCTACTGATAATAATCTTCAGTCATTAAGAATCACTTCGGCAATATGTCTTGTTGCAGGTAATTGGGCATTACTATTTGAGGTTTTTTATTTCCGGGTATGGTCGCTTGAAACTTATTTTGCAAGAGTGTTATTCACGTTTGTTGCTTTAATTGTATTTGCAATTTCT
>PLNZ01000320.1 GCA_003142915.1 Ignavibacteriales bacterium
TTTGCCAATTCATTATCACTCATTTGGCTAACATTTGCGCCGTTGAATTCATATTTACCCGAAGACGGCGTATCAAGACATCCAAGCATATTCATTAAAGTAGATTTACCTGAGCCGGAAGGCCCCATTATTGCTACATATTCATTTTTATTTATTTTCAAAGATATATCGGCAATAGCATGAACCTGTTCCGTACCTACCTGATAAACTTTAGAAATATGCTCAATATTAATTATATTCATTGTTTCGTCCAGTTTGATTTTTATTTACTTGCCGTTTCTGTTTTTCCGTGTTTATCTAATTTAACAGTGGAGCCATTTTGCAAATCTTTTGAAATTGCACGATACGGCCCGCTTACAATTTCTTCATTCCCTGTTAAGCCACTTGTTACCTCAATATAATTATCATCACTAATTCCGGTTGTAACATCCTGGGTTTTTACTTTATTATCTTTAACCACAAATACAATTTCTTTTATCTTTTCTGCAGTAGCCGGGTTTTCTTTCTTTTTATTAGAATTTTGATTTGCGTCTTCATTTTCGGGCTTCGGCAGTTCCTTAGTGTTTCTTGCGGTTATTGATTGGATAGGAACGCTGAAAACATTGGATAACGTTTTAGTTTCAATTTTAGCGTTACATGACATACCTGGCCTGAATCCATCATCAAAATCGAGGAATTTAATCTTTACCTCAAAGTTAACAACCTGTTCCTGAGTTCCGGTTCCTGTTGTAACAGCGCTGTTACCAATCTGGTAGACAAGGCCTCTAAAAGTTCTATCGCCAAATGCATCAATCTTTACACGCACAGTATCGCCCTTTGCAACTAATACAACATCGTTTTCATCAACATTAACAACAGCAAGCATACTTTTCAAGTCTGATATTGTCATTACATCAGTACCCTGGCTATAACCACTGCCAAGTACCCGGTCGCCAAGATGAACATTCAGCTGGCTTACAGTTCCATCCATAGTAGAATAAATAGTGGTTTTACTCAATAGGTCTTTTTGAACCTTTAACGCGGCTTCCATCTGAGATATTTGAGCCTGTGCTCCATCTAAATTAGCTTTAGTAGTAAGATAAGCACTTTTTGAAGTTTCCAGATCGGAATCGCTTGCTAATTTCTTCTCATGAAGTTCGGTTGTACGTTTATAATCTGCGGTTACCTTATCAAGCTGTGCTGCATTATTATCCAATATAGCCTTAGCATTTCTTAAACCCGCTTCAGACTGTTCTACCTGGGCTCTGTAAGCATCCGATTTTATTCTTATCAGAAGCTGTCCTTTATTAACAAACTGTCCTTCTTTTACAGGCAGTTCCATTATCTCGCCCGTTACTTCAGGAGTAATAACTACTTTAAATTCAGGATCTAATGTCCCTGTTGCAGTAACACTTTGCGTTATGGTCCTTTTAACCACTTTTTCGGTTTGAACCTGGATAATTTCTTCCCTGCTGCTTCCAAGAATCATAATTACTACAAGCGCAATTACCAGCACGCCAATACCTGAAAATATATATACTTTCTTTTTTGATTTCTTTTGTTTCCCGTTAGCCATTTTTAATATTCTCCTTTGCTAATTTTTTATTCAAAACTTTTATAATCGAGTTCGCCAAGATAAAATTTCAGTTGAGCATTAAGAACTATATACTGAAATTCGGAATTTATATAATTAGTTTTGGCAGTAGTATCATTTGAGTTTGCAATTAGAACATCCAGTAAAGTACCGGAACCTAAAGAATATTTTTCCTGTGCTATTCTAAGACTTTCTCCTGTTGATAATACATCCCTTTTATTAACTTCCAAACTTTTTTCTGCGGCAAGAACACTAAGATAAGTCGTCTGTAAATTTTGTTTTACAGTTCTTTTCAAGTCATCCATATCAACCTTTTTATTCATTGCAGCTACTTCAGCAGCCTGAACACTATTGTCAACGCTAAAACCGTTAAAAATTGGTATATTGAGTGAAAGTCCCATTGAAAGTGTTCTTGACTTTGAAAGATCGCTTAATTGATTTGCATAAAGATTATACCCCGTGTTATATGTTGTTATACTCGGGAAATAACCTCCTTCAGCGGAAGTTACACCGCTTTTGGCTGCTTCATAATCCAATATAGCGCTTTTATAATCACTTCTGTTTGATAATGCACTTTGTGCAAGGTCATTCAGATCACCAAATTTCGTTGAAAGATTGGAATTTAAAATATCCTGCTCATTATCAGTCAAAGAGTCGGCAAATGTATAATTAGTAAGGACATCTATACCAAGATAGTATAATAAATTGCTCTTAGCTGTTTCCAGATTATTCTCAGCCTGAATCTGGCCAAGTTCGGCAGTACCTTCCTGTACCTGCTGATTATAAACGTCGGCTAATGTAGCAGCGCCAAGTTTATTTTTTTCCACAATAGTCTCTAAATTTTTCTTATTCATTGTAACGTTATCTATTTGTACTTTTAGTAACTGCTGGTTGTTAACAACTGCATAGTAATAAGTGATAGTTTGAAAAACTATAGTTTGTTTCAAATTTTCGAGCAGCATTCGTGCTGATTCAAGTGCGTCTTTACTTTGAGATATATTAGCTATGTTGGAGAGACCGTCAAATAATGTCCAATTTGCATTTACGCCTGCCGAATAAGTCCTGGTTTCGGTTGTACTGCTTGGTACATTAAATACATAGCCATTAATTGCAACGCTGCTTCCTTGCTGCGTTGAATTTGACCAGCTCCATAAGCCGTCGGCACCAATAGTTGGCAATAATGCCCCAAGGGATGCTTTATAATTTGATTCACTTGATTTTATACTATTAACAGATTTTTGCAATGTAGTATTTCTTTTCAGCGCAATATTAATGGCTTGGTCCAAAGTCAATACATTTTGCCCGAAAGTAGCAACGGAAAGAATCAGAATAAGTAAGAGACTGGTCAAAAAACGCATTGTCAACTCCGGTAATTATTATTTTATTATTCTCATATATTTGCTGCTTAGACTCTGCCTAATCCATTTAAGTTACAGCAAAAGTTATACTTAATTATTCGCATATTTTTTTAATTCCTACACAAAAATAGACATAAAAACAGTATATATACTATTTTCTTTATAAACGGCAGCAAAATTCAATAAACGGTAATTTAAGCATTATTTTAAATTTTTTCACTCTTATAGGACATAGATTTTAAATATGATTTATTATGAAGAATCGTCTGAATTCAACCAAATATATGCTAAAAGGTATGATTTACCTGATTAAAGAATTAGCATGATTAAGCTCATGACTGAGAAGAAATATTAAAGTGTAGGTAGAGCAGATTTGCATGACCAGTTCACATTATCGGCGGGAACAAAGCGTCATATAGACAATAATTCATTCAAATTTTAAAGTCCTAATGGGGGATGAAATATTTACAGAAAAGATAAAAATAATAAATTAAAATCCCGGATGGGATGAAATAGAAATACCTTATTTTTTATTTCCGTTTACAAATACTTTTCAATGGTCGAGCAAATCTGCTCGACCTACAAATTTTGAATTTTTGAATCTTTTGGCAAAGTCACCCATGCGGGTCAATCTTTAAATATTTGAATCACCATCAACCCTCCCCACAAGACCCTGCCAAGGAAGGGAATAAAATCAGTTTAAAAATTCAATCTAAAAATG
>PLNZ01000184.1:0-25708 GCA_003142915.1 Ignavibacteriales bacterium
TTTTGAAGAGAGCGAAATGAAATATCCCGAGAATATTCTGATGTGGGAAAAAACGGGTTTACAATATGAAGGTACATCCTACTTCCGAATGAAGGGACTTGTTTATAATTTTGCGGCAGGCTTAATACAATTAGGATTAAAATACGGAGACTGTGCTGCATTAATATCCGAAGGTAGAAAATACTGGGTAATGAGTGAACTGGGAGTTCTATATACCGGCGCAATAAATGTTCCGATTTCAGTAAAGATAGATGAATTATCCGAGTTGAAATTCAGGCTTGCACATTCAGGATGTAAAATAGCTATTGTATCGGAAACGCAGTTACAAAAAATAAGGAAGATTAAAAATGAACTCCCTGACCTTGAAAAAGTTGTCGTGTTGGATTCCGTAAGAGATTTGGATGAAGATGAAATTATGAGTGACAGTGTTTTAAAATTAGGGGAGGAATATTTAAAAGATCATACAAAGGAATTCGAAGATAGATGGCGGTCAATTAAGGAATCCGATTGCGCAAATATTTGCTATACTTCCGGTACAACCGCCGACCCTAAGGGTATAACGTTAAGCCATCGGAACTATACTGCAAACGTAGAACAGGCTTCAAGTCTTTTACATATTCCTGAACATTTTGTATCTCTTCTTATTCTACCGTGGGATCATGCTTTTGCTCATACTGGCGGAATCTATACTCTTATGTACAATGGAGCAAGTATGGCTTCTGTTCAAATAGGTAAATCAGCTATGGAAACATTAAAAAACATACCTCAAAATATTAAGGAAGTCCGGCCGTCATTTTTACTCAGTGTCCCTTCATTGGCAAAGAACTTTAGAAAAAATATTGAAAAAGGCATCCGTGAAAAGGGTCCTAAAGTAGAAAAACTGTTTCAAAAAGCTTTAAAATTGGCTTATGCTTACAATAGAGACGGCTGGGACAAAGGTAAAGGGATTCAAAAATTAAAGAAGCCTCTATATATTCTTTATGATAAAATATTTTTTAGCAAGATTCGAGAGAATTTTGGAGGACGCCTGGAGTTTTTTATCGGGGGCGGCGCTCTGCTTGATATTGAACTTCAACGGTTTTTTTATGCAATAGGAATTCCCATGCTTCAAGGTTACGGGTTAACTGAAGCAGCTCCGGTCATTTCTGCAAATGTTCCTCAAAAATATAAGCTTGGCTCCTCCGGAGCAATTGTATCTAATCTTCAAGTGAAAATTTGTGATGAGAAGGGGAACGAATTACCTGTGAGAGAAAAAGGCGAAATTATTGTAAAAGGGGAAAATGTTATGACAGGTTATTGGAAAAATGAGAAGGCAACTAATGATGCTATAAAAGATGGCTGGCTGTTTACTGGGGATTTAGGCTATTTAGATGAAGACGGTTTCTTGTATGTGCTCGGAAGAAATAAAAGTCTTTTAATAAGTAGTGACGGTGAAAAATACAGCCCCGAAGGAATTGAAGAAGCAATTACGGAACATTCAAAATTTATTGATCAAATAATGTTATATAACAATCAATCACCATATACAATAGCTCTTATAGTACCGAACAAAGAATCGGCTATAAACTGGCTTAAGAAAAAAAATCTTTCCAGCAGTAAGCTGGAAGGACAGGAAAGCGTTTTAAGATTGATCGACTCTGAAATAAATGAATTTCTTGAAGGAGGAAAATTTGAAGGATTGTTCCCTAAAAGATGGATTCCATCTGCAATTGCAGTCTTAGGTGAAGGCTTTACGGAACAGAATCATTTTTTAAACAGCACATTAAAAATGGTTAGGGGGAAAATTACTGAGTTTTATAAAAACAGGATTGATTTTGCATATACACCGGAAGGAAAAGCTATTTGCAATCATCAAAACCTGATGATAATCAGCAGGCTTAACAAAACGAACGAATAAATATAGAGTATGGATAATTTCTGAATGAACGTTTAGATATAAAAACAATTTTATTTCAATATAAAAAGTAGAATTATTACGGTAAATTTGTGGGCTTCTTTTATCAATCATTTTTTAGAATAAAAGTCTGAAAGACCATTCCTTTGTAACAATCCTCACATGATTTTGCCGAAATTAGCTAAATGACAAAAAAATTCGACCTTCATTTTGCGTAAAAGCAATTATTTTAGTAATTTTCGACTATTCAAGTAAAATAGTTGAATATATAGACGAATTTTATGGTTGAAATAATTTCAAATGAAAAAGTAAAAATAATTTTGCAGGCAGCAAGAAAGCGGTTTGCTCATTATGGATTTTCAAAAGTTACGATGGATGAAATAGCCGGAGATGTTGAGCTTGGGAAAGCATCATTATATTACTATTTCCCGACAAAGGAAGAGCTGTTTAAAGCCGTAATTTCTCAAGAACAAAACGAATTTATTAAACGAGTAGAAATTCTGTTACAAAAGCCGATCACGGCAATGGAAAAATTGAAAAATTACGTTGAAATACGCTTAAAATTTTCACACGAGCTTACCAATCTGGGAACTTTAAGCATTCACTCAGTGCTCGACTATAAATCTGTATTTAGAAAATTGTATGAGGATCTTGAACAACAGGAATCAAACCTGCTAAAAATAATTATAGATGAAGGTAAAAATTCGGGCGAGTTTCGAAAAGATTTACCCGATGAACTGACAAAAGTTTTTATTCATGTTCTTCAGGGCATAAAATTAAGGTTTATTCGGTTTTTAAAAGAGCAAAGACTGGAAGATGAAAATCAAATGAAATTGGAATCGGAGATGAAACTCGTTACAGCTATTATTATAAACGGAATGAAAAATATATAGAAGGAATTTTTAAACAAGTACTTAAGAGGAAGATAAAAAATGAGTGCAGAAGATAATCAAACAAATAATAGTAATGATGCGGATGAACCAATAGAAGAAGTACCTCTTTTTAAGAAGAAGAAGGTTTTAATTCCATTGGTTTTACTGGTTTTAGCGATGGCAGCAGTTGTTTATTGGTACATAGGTACCCTGCAATATGCATCGACAGATGACGCCTTTATTGATGCAAACAGGATGTCGATCAGCTCTAAAATTTTAGGACGAATTGTTAAGCTGAATGCTGATGAAGGCGATTCTGTGAAGGAAGGAGAACTGCTTGTCAGATTAGACACTGTCGATATTCTTGCTCAAATAAATCAGGCAAAGGCGTCTATAGATCTTTCAAAAGAAAGCATCAATCTTGCAAAAGTAAACGTAGAAAAAGCGCAGGAAGATTTTGACAGGGCTCAAATACAATACAAAGATAATGTTATACCAAAAGAACAGTTTGATCATGCGAAAAAAGCACTTGAAGCCGCAAAAGCTGAATTGGACATTTCTCAATCGAAAGTTATGACGGCGGAAGCAGAATTAAAAGTTCTTAACGCACAATTAGAAAATACTTCAATATTTTCTCCGATGGATGGGGTAGTAGCTAAAAGATGGGTATTAACGGGTGATGTTATACAAGCAGGACAGCCCATTTTAACTGTATATGATCAAAAAAATATATGGGTAACTGCTGAATTTGAGGAAACTAAACTTGGCTCTATTCATTTAGGCGATAAAGTGGATATTTCGGTTGATCCTTATCCTAATCAACAATTTGAGGGCAAAGTTTATCAGATCGGAACCAACACTGCTGCGGAGTTTTCTCTCATTCCGCCTTCGAATGCTTCCGGTAATTTCACAAAAGTTACTCAAAGAATACCAATTAAAATTTCTATTTATCCTTTTAATTCAGACAATCGGATAGTTCCTGCCGGGTCATTTAATCTATTGCCGGGTATGTCTGTCGAGGTTAAGATAAAGGTAAAATAAGAAATGGCTAAGTCGTTAAATGGTAATTCTGAAGGACAGCAGCTTCAATTATCAAATATTCATTTGCATCCTTCTTACAAATGGTTCGTACTTGCAAATGTTATGTTCGGAACTTTTATGGCTGTTTTGGATGCGACTATAGTTAATGTAGGGCTTTCAAAAATGACTGCCGCTTTTGGAACAAGTGTAGATAAAATAGAATGGGTGCTGACAGCTTATATGTTGGTATTTGCAGTAGTGCTTCCTTCTTCCGGCTGGGTCGCTGATCACTTCGGGTACAAAAAAACATATTTTTTAGGAATGTTTCTTTTTACATTAGGTTCGTTATTATGCAGTTTTTCATGGGATGAAAATGCTTTGATTGCATTCAGAGTTATTCAGGGCGCCGGAGCAGGTTTTATTATGCCTGTAGGTATGGCAATAATAACGAGAGAATTTCCTCCCGAACAAAGAGGTATGGCTCTTGGTTTCTGGGGAATTGCCTCGGCTGCTTCTGTTTCTCTTGGCCCTATGATTGGCGGTTACCTGATTGATAATTTTAGCTGGCATGCAATATTTGATGTAAATGTGCCTGTCGGAATTCTTGGGCTGCTAGTCACTATAATTATACAACGGGAATATAAAACCGAACATGTAAGAAAATTCGATCTAATCGGTTTTATATCAATGACTGTTTTTCTTACCAGTTTATTACTTGCACTTTCAGATGGTAATGCAGCATGGAATACAGGAGGATGGACTTCGGATTTTATACTTAGCTGTTTTGCGATCTCAATAATCGGTTTTGTTATTTTTATCATTACAGAACTTAATGTTGAGCACCCGATTGTTGAATTGAGACTTATGAAAGATTTAAATTTTACTATCGGCAATATAATGCTGTTCATTTTTGGTATGGGGCTTTTCGGAAGTACATTTTTACTGCCGTTATATTTACAAAATTCCTTAAATTATACGGCATTTCAGGCAGGCATTGTCTTTTTCCCGATAGGCATTATTCAAGCCATAATGTCTCCTATTGCTGGATGGATGTCGGATAAAATAAATCCTAAGATTCCTTTGCTTATAGGAATCACATGTACTGCCCTCAGTCTTTATTTATATTCATTCTTTTCTCTTACAACAGAGCATGGGCAAATAATGTTACCTCTGTATATAAGAGGATTTGGTATGGGATTGATGTTTGTCCCTTTAACTACAATTACACTTCTTAATATCCCGAAATGGAAAATGGCGCAGGCATCGGGATTGCTTAATACAATAAGGCAGATTGGCGGCAGCTTTGGCGTTGCTTTACTCGGTAGTCTTTTAACACGCAGAGTGATTTTTCACATCCAGGCGTATAGCCAGGTAGTTAATTCAAACTCATCGACATACCAAAATGTATTTTATAATCTTCAGTATTTTGTCCAGCATTCTGTTGGAGGAGTCGGTAAAGAGGTAGCAGCACGTGCTAATGCTTTAATAGTTCAAAACCTGGCAAATCAGGCTTTTATCCAGGGAATAAACGATGATTTTCTGGTTGGTGCAATAATTACGGCAACACTTATAATTCCAATTTTCTTTATTAAGGTTAGGGAAAAGGGAAAAAGTGAAAAAATTGAAATTATGGAATAGTTTTATAACCGGAGAAAATTTTATGAGAAAAAGATTTTTATGTTTAGCTCTTTTTATTACAATATTACTTTTAAAACCTATTTATTCTCAGCAAGCTAATAGTGATTCTTTAACAATTAACGAGGCAATAAAGCAGACATTAAGTAACCAGCCTCTTATAACACAAGCAATGGAACAGATTAATGAGGTTGATGCAAAGATAAAAGAACAAAAAAGTAGCTATTACCCGAGTGTTGAAAGTAATCTTTCATACACATATGTCGGGCCTTTAATTTCATTGACATTCCCCGGTTTGGGAAACTTTGATTTTAATACTTTGAATAATTATAACATGAATGTTAGTGCAAAACAAGTTCTTTATGATTTCGGCAGCAGAGATGCCGCAATGGAATTGGCCAAATCATATAAACTCTCTGCAGAAGAAAAAGTTAATTTGATAAAATCTAATTTGGCTTATCAAACGATTCAAATTTTTTACACAATACTATTTCTTGAGAAAAGCATTGATGTAAAGAACGAGCAAATAAATACATTAAGTGCACATCTTGAAATTGCGAAGAAAAAAGTTGAAAGCGGATCTTCAACAGATTTTGATGTACTAACAACAGAAGTAAGAGTTGCTTCCGCCCAAAATGAATTGATAGATTTACAAAATGCATTGGATAAAGGGAAAATATATCTGCGTAGTCTTATTGGAAATGAAGGAGAATGGTCTACAAATCTTTCAGGTGACTTTTCTATTTCGATTCCCGATATAAACGAAGCTTCTCTTATATCTAAGGCTTTTTCACTGCGCCCTGAAATAAAATTAGCCAAAGAAAATGAAAGCAGCGCTAAACTTTCTACACAAGTTGCAGGTTTGGGCAATAAGCCGACATTGTCAGTCGGGTTAGGTTATGGGTTGGAAAATGGTCTTTTCCCTGATCTGGATGTCTTAAGAGGCACTTGGTTTGCTGCTTTATCTGCTAATATTCCTATTTTTGACGGCTATAAAACAGATGCAAAGAAGGAAGAAGCTGAAGCCGACTTAAAATCAAGTACTCAGGAAATACTGATACAAGAACGGAAAATTAAAGCTGAAGTTCAAAGTGCCGCAGCAGATTTGAAAACCAGTATGGATAAATTGAAAACAACAGAAGTGCAGGTTAAACATGCAACGGAAGCAGTATCCCGCGCAGTAGCTCAATACCGGGATGGTGTAATTACTAACCTTGATCTGATTGATGCTGATACGGCATTAGCTGAGGCAAAACTTCTTTATTTGCAAGTACTTTATAAAAATGTTGTGAATAAATATGCTTTGGACCAGGTTGTAGGCGAAGTTGTCTGGTAGATAAATTTTATCAATTTTAAGGTTAAGAAAGAAGCTTTAATTATTCAAAATTTTATTTAACATTTAACAAATTTATAGGTATTCCTTATGTTAACTACAAAATTCAAGTTCTTTTTGTTAATTACTGTTTTTCTTGGTGGGATTTCCTCTACATCTTTTAGTAAAACAAAAGAAAGAGGAGATGAAATTAATAAAAAAGATATGGATACAACCATTAGTCCTGCCGTTGATTTTTTTGAATATGCAAACGGAACATGGTTGAAAAACACTGAAATACCGGCTGCATTTTCCGGTTGGGGGTCATTTTACATACTTAGAGATGATAATTTAAGCAGAATTCAAAGCATCTTATCTGATGTTGAAAAGAAAGCCGATCTTAAAAAGGGCAGCAGTGAACAGTTTGTAGGAGATTTTTATTATACCGGAATGGATTCGGCAAATATAGAAAAACAAGGCTACAAGCCGATTGGAGACGATTTGGATGCGGTAAATTCTATTAAAGATTTAAATGATTTCTATAAGGAATTAGTTAATATACATCTTGGTTATTCAAACCCGCTTTTTGCTTTCGGATCAGGTCCTGATGCAAAAAATAGTAAAATAAATATTGCTCAATTAGAGCAAAGCGGATTAGGTTTGCCCGATCGTGACTATTATCTAAAAGATGATGATAATACAAAGACAATTAGAGAAAGTTATGTAAACCTTATTAAAGAATCTTTCATGCTCATCGGTTATGATTCTGTAAAAGCAGCAAACAATGCATCTTTAATATTAGCGCTTGAAACCCAGCTTGCAAAAGTTTCAATGTCACGTGTTGATCAGCGTGACCCGCAAAAAGTTTATCATAAAATGACTGTGAAGGAATTAGTGAGTCTTTCACCTGACTTTGAATGGAATAACTATTTCACTCTAATTGGAGTTTCTAAACCGGGAGATATAAATGTTGCAGAACCGGATTTTATTAAAGAAGTAAGTAATGTAATTAAATCTACTCCAATAGAAACGTTAAAGGAATATTTGAAATGGAATATCATTCGCTCCGCATCTCCATATTTAAATGATTCTTTTGTTCAGGCAAATTTCAATTTCTATGGGAAAAAATTAAATGGGACTAAAGAAATGCAGCCCCGCTGGAAACGTGTCCTTGGAACTATCGATGGACATATTGGGATGGAGTTAGGGAAGTTATTTGTAAAACAGTATTTCCCGCCGACTTCTAAGAAAAGAGCCTTGGAATTGGTTCACAACCTAATGGCTTCATTAAAGGTAAGAATCGAAAATGTCCAGTGGATGAGCCCTGAAACAAAAAAAGCAGCCCTGAAGAAGTTAGCTGCCTTTACGGTAAAAATCGGTTATCCTGATAAATGGAAAGATTATACGGGGTTAATTATCAACAGAGGATCTTATTTTGGAAATGTTTTGAGTTCATCAATTTTCGAAACAAAGAAAGATTTGGCTAAGATTGGAAAACCGGTTGATAAAACCGAATGGGGAATGACTCCTCAAACAGTTAACGCATATTACAATCCTCAAAATAATGAGATAGTTTTCCCCGCAGGAATTTTGCAGCCACCTTTCTTTGACGCCGGTGCTGATGATGCAATTAACTATGGCGGAATCGGCGCAGTAATCGGGCATGAAATGACCCATGGATTTGATGATCAAGGCAGACAGTTTGACGCAACAGGTAATATGAAAGACTGGTGGACAAAACAGGATGAAGAAAAATTTAGTCAAAGAGCAGAGAGAATAATTAATCAATTCAGCAGTTTTATAGCGGTAGATACACTGCATGTCAATGGAAATTTAACCGAGGGTGAAAATATTGCAGACCTCGGCGGTATAAATGTTTCCTTTGATGCCTTTAAGAAAACGGTTGAGTTCAAAGGTGGTAAACCAATTGACGGCTTTACGCCTGCTCAGAGATTCTTCCTTTCTTTTGCTAATATCTGGAAAATTAAAGATAGACCGGAAAGACTAAGACTTCGTATAAAAGTTGATCCTCATTCACCGGAACATTATAGAGTTATAGGACCGTTAAGCAATACACCTGGTTTCTGGGATGCATTTAATGTTAAAAAAGGCGACCCAATGAGACCGGCAGACGATAAATTGGTTAATATTTGGTAACAGTTCGCTATTTTGAATATTCAGGCTGAAAGAATTAATGCTTTTAGCCTGTTTTTATTTTAAAAATATACTTTTTCCCAATTGCATATATTATTAGAAGGTCTTTCTGAAATTGATTTTTAGTGATAAAGACTACGGCATTTATTTAATCTTTTTAGTAATGTTATAAATATTATCGCGATAAAGTTTCCGGCAATCTCGTAATTATCTCATTTCACTGAATTAATATTTAAAATTAAAAGTCTGGTGAGGAATAGATGAAAATATTTTATACGTTACTGTTGGCTTTTATTATATTGAGTATATCTCTTAATATCGGAGAGGCTATGGAAAGTAATAAGACAAGCCTTATTAGAGCGAACTCTATAGATTCAACTAACGTGAAGAAAGTAAATCAAAAAAAGGAAATAGGAATAGGTCCAATAAAAAAGCTAAAACTTGGAAGTTTAGATGAGAAATTAGTTAATGAAGGTAAAAGTATTTTTAATGATAAGTGCTCTGCCTGCCACAGTCTTGATGTAGAAGTAGAAGGTCCGGCATTAAGAGCAATAACAAAAAAGCTGCGTCCTGAGTATATTATGAATTATTTGCTGAATACTACAGATATGCAAAGAAGAGACCCGTTGATGCAAAAATTAGTAGGTGAGTATAAGGTTATGATGCCCGATCAGCAGCTTACAAGGGATGATGCACGGGCAATTCTTGAATATTTACGTTCAGTAGAAAAGTAGGCCGGGCAGGCAGCCCGACCTATAATAATATTATTTTGATCTATCAGGATAAGGTGGTTTTTGTAATCTTTTCACCGGATTGTTCTGTAATGTTTCATTTATTACCTGGATTGCTTTTTCCAATTGTTCATCATTCCCTTTTGCAAGTTCTGCGGGGTTATCGTCTATTTCATAATCAGGATCAATGCCATAACCTTCAACAGTCCAATTTCCGGTAGTGTCCCAAATGCCAAAGCTTGGAGCAGATAAGAATCCACCGTCTATAAGCTGTGGATTATCTCCATATCCTATCAATCCACCCCATGTTCTTTTTCCAATTAATGGACCGATTTTTTCTTCCTTAAAGTAATACGGGAATGCGTCACCGCCGGAACCTGACCAACCGTTTATTAGCATTACTTTAGGACCAGGACATGAGATAAACGGAGTTTGTCCGCTATTAAAGTCACGTCTCGCCCAATAGCTTAAAATCGGACGATTCATCAGTTCTACAAATTTATCAGGAATTTGTCCGCCGCTGTTAAATCTTTCGTCTATTACCATAGCATCTTTTGTATATTGAGCTGTATATTGGCGAACCAATTCGCTTTGACCATTAACACCGGTATTAGGAACATAAACATATCCTGCTTTGCCGTCCGTTTCTTTATCTACTTTCTCTCTGTTCTCTTCAATCCATGCAAGATTTCTTAAACGTTCTTCACTGGATAAAGGTTTTACTAAAATTTTTCTTGCACCGTCGGAAGCCGGTTTAGAATTTATAGTTAATGTAACAGTTTCATCGGCCAATCCCTGAAAAGCTGCCCAAGGATCCTCTTTGATATTCAATGGCAAGCCATTTACTGCTATAAGGTAATCGCCTTCTTTTATATCATTGCCGGGTTCAAGTAAAGGGGAACGCACTTCGAGATTATCCCATGAACCGCCCTTGTATATTTTCTTAAAACGGTAATAACCGTTCGCAATCTCATAGTCACAACCGAGTAAGCCGACATTTATGTTTTTAGGCTGCTCAACATCGCCGCCGCCTACATAAGTATGTGAAGAGTTTAGCTCCCCAATCATTTCACCTATTATATAATTTAAATCATTTCTGTCTATTATATATGGAAGCATATCTCCATAACGATTCTTTATTGCAGCCCAATCAACACCATGCATGCCGGGATCATAGAAATAATCCCGCTCAATTCTCCATGCATCATTGAATATCTGTATCCATTCTTCACGCGGGTTAATCCAGGTTTCTAATTTATCCGTTGCAATTTTACCATCGCCGACTTTTTTACCTGCGGCAACATCTATAATACCATAAGTAGAACCGCTCTTATAAATAATTTTTTTACCATCGGCGGAAATATCAAAAGCATTGACCCCGGAAATAATTTCTTTTGCTTCCCTGTCTTTCAGATCGTAAAAATATACTGTTCCGGATGGCGAACTCGGTTTTGCATCGCCTGCTGCGGGTTCTTTCTGATATACAACCTTGCCTTCAATAGCATAAAGCGGGCCCACATTGCCAAGTTCTATAGGAAGTTTAACAGTCCTTTGTTCAATATTTTCAAAATCTATTTTTACTGGCTTTGCACCTTCATCAGTCCTTTCTTTTTTATCTTTATCGTTTTCAGCTTTCTTCTTTGAGGTATCGGTTTTTACTTCTTCTATGTCATTTTGAGGTGCGAGAGGGGATACACCATCCTTTTGAAGTGTAACTGCTATAAGGGAAGTCGAGTTTGGATAAACCCATGTAGCATCCATATCACCATAAACAGGATTGAATTGATTGTTAGAATAGTAATAAAGATACTTTCCATCCGGATCAAAAACAGGAGAGGTATCATTATAGTATCCGGTAGTAACTTGGTGTATCTTACCTTCATTTATATCATAAATAAAAATTCCGGTAGATAGTTCGGTTATACCCTTATGGTAAGTTAAAAACCTACTGTCAGGCGACCAGTTGAAATGGAAATGAAAATCCCAATCGTTTTTGTCAACCAGTTTTGTTTTGCCTTCTTCTATATTAACTATATAAATACTTCCGGTTTTATCGCTGAATGCAATCCATTTGCTATCAGGTGACCATTTAGGATTATACCTGTAACAATGACCATCTTTAGTTATCTGTTTTTCTTCACCGCTTCCGTCACCAGGACGTATATATAATTCATACTCACCTGTTCTATCAGAAAAATACGCAACATATTTTCCATCAGGAGACCATGATGGAAATCTTTCTGCAATACCTGAAGTATTTGTAAGATTCTGCATACTGCCGTTCTTTTCGGGAACCGTTAGAATTTCCCCTCGGGTGCCAAATAATGCACGCTTACCTGTGGGTGAAAGAGAAAAATCATTTATTAAACCTGCAAGATTTTTTAGCTGCGGTCTATCCTGCGGTAAATCTGCGGGAACTTCAATATCTACCGGGTGAGATTTTTCCGTTGCAAGATCAAGAAGAAATATTTCGCCGCCTTTTTCAAATACGATATCATTAGGTCCTAAACTTGGCCATTTAATATCATAGTCGGTAAAGTGAGTTATCTCACGGAATCGTTTAGTGCCTAAATCATAAGCCCATATATTATGTTTTTTATTTTCGTCCCTGTCGGAAAGGAAATAAATAGTATTGCCATGCCACATAGGAAGAGCATCCATTGCCTTATCAAAAGTTATTTGTTCAGCTGTGTTGTTCTTTAAATCATATATCCAAAGCTTGCTTACCCAGCCGCCTCTGTATCTTTTCCATGTTCTGAATTCAAGAGAAGCCGTTTCAAAAACAAGTTTGCTGGCATCGGCATTAAAAGAGCCGATTTCAGCGATCTTCATCGGAAGCTGTTCCGGTAAACCGCCTTCAATTGATTCTTTGAATAGACGGTTAAACCTGTTGGAAGGGCTGTACATTCCTGAACGGTATAAAATACTCTTCCCATCAGGATACCAGTTAACGATATAATCTATCATTGGATTATGTGTTAACCGTTTTGGAATACCGCCTTTAGAAGGCATAATATAAACGTCCATATTGCCGTCATAGTTGCCTGTAAAAGCTATCCATTTACCATCAGGTGAAAATTTTGGTAAAAATTCCAACCCTTTTGCGGTGCTTAGTCTGGAAGCAATTCCACCTTCTTTTGAAACTGTCCATATATCTCCTGAATAAACAAAAACTATTTTATCAGCGTTTACATCAGGAAAACGCAGCATAAGAGCATCAGGTTTCCGTGTAGAATTCTGCTGTGCAAAGACAGTTGTATAAAATAAAATTACAAGTATGAAGTAGTTTAAGCAACGTTTCATAGCTGTTCCTTTTATAATTGATAATAATTCAGTCAAATAATAGATGTATTAATTTTGAACTTTAAACCGGTAAAATAATATTAAAATACCAGGAATCTATTAGTGGAAAAGATATATTTAAAAAAATTACTTCTCTTAAACTAGAAGTAGTAATAGATGTGGGCAACGGGAAAGAATCTTCAATAACTATTTATGAGAAAGCGCCTTCTTTATATTATTCGGAAACACAATCTCCGCAAGGTACAATACAAAGGGGGTATAACGGAGTAGCAGGGTGGGTTAAATCTCCCAGGTTTGAAAGGAAAATAGAGGGAGATGATCTTCAGGATTTAAAACTAAGTTCTGATTTTTATGCACCATTAAATTTTGGGAAAAACTATTCCGGTTTAAAATTGGCTGATATACAGATAATTGATAAAGATACTGTTTATGCAGTGGAAGGAAGCTATTCAAAATACCGACGGTTTAAATTTTTCTTTGATGTTAAATCAGGACTCCTTGTCCGTCAAATTCAATTTAACCAGACGTTATTCGGCGATTTACAGATTCAAACAGATTATAAAAATTATCGGAGTGTAAACGGAGTATTGTTCCCATTTAAACTTGATGTTGCTGATAATGAACATATCCAGCAATTCAAGTTTAGTAATATAACACCAAACGTAACAATTGATGGAAAGATATTTGATACGGCAGGCAAGTAATAAATGATTTGACCGGTATAAGTTTAGATATTAAATGCCATAGATTTACTGTAAGGGAAAACAATGCGCCGGGAATGCAATATAAAAGAACTTACAGGGGAAAATAATAGCCCTATTCAACAAATTTAATTTTTAAATTAACAATTTCGGAGGGGCTGCCGATTTTTACCGGCGGTCCCCATGTTCCGACTCCGCAGGAGAGATAATATTGAGTGCCGCCTTTCTTAAGATATCCCCAGCTTTTCTCATAAATCATTTTTGTTATCAAATTGAGAGGAAACATTTGCCCGTTATGTGTATGCCCGGAAAGCTGAAGATCTACTTTGCTGTTCATTGCTTCATCAAGCCCAAATGGAGTATGATCCATTAAAATTATTGGCACACTGGTATCTAATCCTTTCAGCAATTCCGATAGAGTTTTTCTTCCTCCGTTTGCAAATTGTCTGTTAGACCTGTCATCTCTTCCAACAAGGTAAAATGAATTGTCAATTATTACAACTGAATCACGAAGAAGATTTAATCCGTAATCTCTCATGTATTTTACGCAGCCGTCTATACCGTTTATGAACTCATGATTACCTGAAATCGCATAAACGCCGTACTTCGATTTGAAATCCCGCAAAGCAGAACCGATGTTACTTTCTTCTAAAATTTGAGCATTATCATCAACCAAATCTCCGGCTATAAAAATTATGTCGGGATGAAGTTCATTAATCTTATTAACAATATTTGCTAAATTAGCGCCGTTATTAATTGGTGAAAGGTGAACGTCAGATATCAATACAGCATTTAATTCTTTTAAATTTCCTGAACCTTTGCGTAATTCCAGGTTCAAAGTTTTTACTGAAAAAATTCTTGTATTAATATATCCGGCTGTAATAATGATTGAAACTATTATAACAACGGCTAATATTGTTAAATGTTTAATAATAAGATAATTCTGGTTTATGTAAGCAGGGTGAAAGTGAAATATTAAACATGTAAGACGAAAAATATCAATGAGTAAAATAGACAGGAAAAAATAAAGCATGAAAGCGAACCAGAAAGATCCTATTCCCAAAAGTATATCATAGAGCAAAGGTGAAAGTATTTTCTCCATGAATTTAGCTGTAAGGAAAGAAAGTGCTGCAATTAAAAAAATAATAAAATAAACTACCTTTAATTGATGAAGCCCTTCCAAAGCCTGCCAGCCATGTACAAAGATATAATAATTTACCGCTGCATATAAGGATAAAAATATAGTAATAAAAACTACCATAATATAAGTTTCTTAAACAATTCAAAATAAAAAGACATATTCTTATTCTTGGATTAACCAGTTGTTCGAAAGTTAGAGTATAAACCGTTGTATATTCTGAAATACAATTAGATATCAATCTTGGAGAATAAATTTTAATTAACTGCCATTAATTTTATTTCTCAATTATATTAGATCTTTTATATTTCGTACCTACGGCACTTTACCGTATCTTTTTCTTATTGTTGCTACAAACCTGTCCGACTAGGCGGATATTTCATCCCTCTGAGATGAATAATAGGTATCCCGTTAGTGATTAAATATTTGTAGAAGATACAACAATAGAATTAATGAAGTCACGTTAGACATAGGGAATCTTTATTTTGTTTAAAATCTAAATAAATACAACAAAATTTAAGAAATATAATTATTGTGTTAGCTCTTATGCCTCCTATAGTAAACTGTTATTAAATTTCCTTTTCCTATTTCAAACAAAAGGTAGGATTAATTGTATTCATCCCAGCTTTTTACCGGTAAGCCCTCTGTCCGAAACCTGACAAGCGATTTAACAAATCTTTTTGCAACCTGAATATTAGTAATCAAGTTGACATTCATGTCAACAGCTTTTCTTCTGATAATGTAGTCGTTGTCAAGTTCATCTTTTTCATGGCTCTTAGGAATGTTGATAACAAGGTCAATCTTGCTTTCATTAAGATATGTCATTACGTTCGGCTCAAGGTCTTCAAGCGGCCAGTTAAGTACTTCGGCCTTTATTCCATGTTCATTAAGAAATTTGGCAGAACCTTTGGTGGCGTATAACTTCAAACCCATTTCATAAAGCATTTTTGTCTCGTTGAAAAAGTCAGCTTTATCCTTCAATGTTCCTGTGGAAAGCATAATTGACCTTTTAGGTATTCTGTAGCCTGTGGATAAGAAGCTTTTTAAGAATGCTTCGTTAAAATCATCGCCTAAGCAAGCAACCTCTCCCGTGGAAGCCATTTCAACGCCTAATATCGGGTCGGAACCTTTTAAGCGTGTAAAGGAAAACTGGGGAGCTTTTACGCCGACATAGTCAACGTCAAAAGAAGATTTATCCAGTTTGGGAATTTTTTCGCCCATAATGAGCTTGGTTGCAATCTCAATGAAATTTATTTTAAGAACTTTTGAAACAAACGGAAAACTTCGGGAAGCGCGGAGGTTGCACTCAATAACTTTTACTTCGTTATCCTTAGCAATAAATTGAATATTGAATGGACCGGTAATATTTAGCTCTTTTGCAATCTCTTTCGTTATAATCTTTATCCGGCGCATTGTTTCAAGGTAAGTCCTTTGCGGTGGCAGCACAATTGTAGCATCGCCGGAGTGTACTCCTGCGTTTTCAACGTGCTCTGAAATTGCATAGCAAAAGAGATTACCGTTTTCTGCAACAGCATCGGCTTCTATCTCTTTCCCGTCAGTGATGAATTTGCTAATTACAACCGGGTGGTCATGGCTTATTTCAGAAGCTTTCCTGAGGTACTCCTCAAGTTCATCGTCCGAAAGTACAATACTCATTGCGGCGCCGCTTAGTACGTAACTTGGTCGAATAAGTACGGGGTAATCAACTTTACGAGCAAATTCTTTTGCCTCTTTTAAGCTGGTTAATTCTTCCCATTCCGGTTGGTCTACTTCAAGCCTGTCAAGTATTTGTGAAAATTTATGTCTATCTTCAGCATTATCAATCTGTAAAGGAGAAGTCCCAAGTATATTGATTCCGGCATTATGAAGTTTTAATGCCAGATTATTTGGGATCTGCCCGCCCATTGAAATAATAATACCTTCAGGACACTCTTTATCATATATATCAAGCACTCTTTCAAAAGTAAGCTGTTCAAAATATAGTTTATCACAAATATCATAATCGGTGCTTACTGTTTCGGGATTGCAATTTATCATGATAGTGTTGTACTCAAGTTTATTCAGCGTCATAACAGCATTAACGCAACACCAATCAAATTCCACGGAAGAGCCAATCCTGTATGCACCGCTGCCAAGTACGATAATTTGATTCTTTTGTCCCAGCGGTATATCATTCTCCCTGCCGTGATAAGTAAGGTAAAGATAATTTGTTTGTGCAGGATATTCAGCAGCTAAAGTATCGATTTGTTTTACAACCGGTATTACATCCAAAGCCTTTCTGTAGATTCTCACTTCCAATTCGGATGTATCCGTAAGCTGTCCGATTTGAATATCGGAGAAACCATTCATTTTAGTTTCGCGCATCAGGTTAACGGAAATATCATTCAATCTCTTTCCTTTCAATTTCTTTTCCGCTTCAATTATATTCTGCATCTTGTAAAGGAACCATTTAGTAATTTTTGTAAGTTCATAAATCCTGTCAATGGTGTAACCTTCCCTTAGGGCATCTGCAATTGCATAAATTCTTTTGTCTGTCGGCTTGGAAAGTTCGGTATCCAAGTCTTCGAAAACAATATTGTTACCGACGAAACCATTCATGCCTATATCAAGCATTCTGATCGCTTTTTGCAATACTTCTTCAAAGCTTCTGCCAAGGGACATTACTTCGCCCACTGATTTCATTTCTGAGCCAAGCTGCGTGCTTACCTGCCTGAATTTTTGTAAATCCCATCTGGGGAATTTAAGCGCTACATAATCGAGCGCAGGTTCAAAACACGCTGAAGTTTCCTGTGTTATAATATTTACTACTTCATTCAAAGCATAACCAAGAGCCAATTTAGTCGCAATAAAAGCAAGAGGATACCCTGTAGCTTTTGATGCGAGGGCAGAACTCCTGCTTAATCTTGCATTTACTTCTATTATCCTGTAATCATCGGAATTCGGATCAAGAGCATATTGAATATTACACTCGCCGATAATTTCCAGATGCCTGATTAGCTTTATTCCAATAGAACGCAGTTTAAAATTCTCGCTTGCTGAGAGAGTTTGAACCGGCGCAATTACAACGCTGTCCCCTGTATGGATTCCCATAGGGTCAATGTTTTCCATTGAGCAGATTGTTATACAATTGTTAAATTTATCCCGAACGATTTCGTATTCAACTTCCTTCCAACCGTAAAGAGATTCTTCGATTAAAATTTGATTGGTAAAGGAAAATGCACGCGTTGCTTTTTCAAGCAGTTCATTCTTATTGTTCACGATACCGGATCCTAAACCGCCGAGAGCGTATGCAATTCGTACCATTACCGGGAAACCAATTTTCTCTGCAGCTGCAACCGCTTCTTCAGGATTTTTTGCAGTCTTACTTATGGCGATTTTCAAACCTATTTCAGTAACCTTGTTCCCAAAAATGAGCCTGTCTTCGGTTGCCTGAATAGCTTCGACCTGTGTACCCAGAACTTTAACATTATACTTTTTAAGAATTCCTTTCTCATAAAGCTCGACGCCAACATTTAAAGCAGTTTGACCGCCGAATTGCAGTAGAATACTGTCGGGTTCTTCTTTCTGAATTATCTTTTCAACAAAGTCGACTTGAATAGGCAGAAAATAAACTTTATCAGCAAAATCTTCGGATGTCTGGATTGTTGCAATGTTGGGATTTATAAGTACGGAAGTAATTCCGTCTTCCTTTAATGCTTTAATTGCCTGGCTTCCTGAATAATCAAATTCACCAGCCTGTCCAATTTGAAGAGCACCTGAGCCTAATATTAATACTTTTTTTGGCTTACCTCTTTTTATCATTTTAATGCCCTCAAAAACATGTCAAAAATAAATTCTGTATCGTCAGGTCCGGGGGACGCCTCCGGGTGAAATTGCGCTGCAAAAAACGGTTTGGAAATATGGATTATTCCTTCATTGGTTCCATCGTTATCGTTTACAAACCATTCACGCCAATCTTCCGGCAGCGTTTCGGAATTAACTGCATAGCCGTGGTTTTGTGAAGTAATATAACATCTTTTTGTACCCATTTCATTACACGGCTGGTTGTGACCCCTATGTCCGTATTTTAATTTATAAGTGTCTGCGCCTGCTGCAAGCGCCATAATTTGGCTGCCGAGGCAAACTCCAAGTATCGGTATACCTGACCGCATTGCTTTTCGGGTATTTTCTATCGTCGTTTTACACATTTTAGGATCACCAGGTCCATTGGAGATTAAAACTCCGTTTACTTTCTCTTGTGAAAAATCATAATTATATGGTACCCGGATTACAGTTATATCTCTTTTTAAGAACGCCTGGATAATGTTGTTTTTTGTTCCACAATCGACTAAGATAATCCTTTTCTTACTTCGTGAATATTCTACCGGATGTTTTATGCTTACCTGCCCTGCAAGATCAAGTTTGTTTATGTCTTCAAAATCTATTGGTTCATTTTCATTAACAACCACTTTCCCAAGCATCGTTCCTTTTTCACGTAGTTTCCTTGTCAGCATTCTTGTATCGATTCCGTAAACTCCGGGTATCTTATGTTCTTTCATCCAATCATCAAGCGACCTTTTCGCATTCCAATGTGAATAATTATGAGAATAATCGGAAATTATCAAAGCCCTACAGTGGATTTCTTCTGATTCAAAATATTTTAATAGTCCGTTTTCTCTTTCATAACCTGGTACCCCGTAATTACCTATCAAAGGAAAAGTACAGACTAATATCTGTCCACAATACGATGGATCAGTCATGGTTTCAGGATATCCTACCATACCGGTATTAAAGACTACCTCCCCATTAGTATTTCTGTTATATCCGAAAGCAATACCTGTAAATTCGGATCCGTCTTCCAAAACAAGTTTTGCTGTATTTATTTTATTGCTCATTTCTTTTCGCTTATTTCTTTATTGGCAAAAAAATAGCCACTCATTGAGTGGCTATTAAATTATAGACTCTTCAAAGTAATTTATTTTTGGTTGTGTTGAAATCCGGTACAAATATTTTTTCAAAAAAGTTTTATAAATATATAGCAAAGAGACTTTATATTCAATTTGTTAATGAATATTTTTAATGATTAGTTTCACCTGCAATAAATATAAAAAAATGAATTTTGAGCCTTATTTTTCGGGGAATAATTATAAATTTGCAAAAGTATTGAAATTGTATTCATTAAATCAAATTCCATTCTTTTTTTTAATATTATTTATTGTTAAAATGGATTTAAATCTATTTAATTTGATTATAAGTCAGAATCGGGAAATATAGATGCGGACAAATAAAACAACTAAGGAAGCCGGCCACAAAAAATTGCTAAAAGTATTTATTTTGGATACAAATGTGATTCTTCATGATGCAACTTGTATAGATCATTTTCAGGAACATGATATAGTAATACCGTTAACTGTTATAGAAGAACTTGATCATTTTAAAAGAGGTAATCAGGTTATCAACCTAAATGCAAGAGAATTTGCACGTACACTCGATTCCATGACAGGTACGGCATTATTCAACGGAGGTGTATCGATTGGTAAGGGGAGAGGAAAAGTAAAAATCGGCATTGCACGGGACTTGGCTGATGAAATAAAAGGTATTTTTAAGGAAGATACTCCCGATCATAGGATCCTTTCGGTAGCTTTTGAGTGGAATAAAAAATTTAAAGATAGGACAGTTGTTCTTGTAAGTAAAGATGTGAATCTGCGAATGAAAGCTAAAGCGCTGGGAATACTTGCGGAAGATTATACTACCGACAGGGTTACCAGTCTGGAGGAATTGTACAGCGGTAAAGAAATTGTTGAAGACTTTGACGATGATTTTATTGTTAAATTGTTCCAGTCTCCATATGAAATGCCTGCAAAGCAGATACTAAAGAAACTAGATAGAGATGCGGTTCCTAACAAATTTTATATCATACGGAATAGTAGCCGTTCTGTTCTTGCTTATCTTGATTCGGAAATGGAATACTTGCGTAAGGTGGATAAAAATATTATTTACGGTATAAAACCTCGTAATGCTGAGCAGACTTTCGCTGTGGATGCTTTAACCAATAATAATATTCAGCTTGTTACATTAACCGGTAAAGCGGGAACGGGAAAGACTTTGCTTGCGCTTGCAAGTGCGCTGCATGTCCGGAAATTTTACCGCCAGATATTCGTTGCCCGTCCCATTGTTCCATTAAGTAATAAAGACATTGGTTTTCTTCCCGGTGATGTGCAAAGTAAAATTGAGCCTTATATACAACCGCTTTGGGATAACCTCAGGGTTATTCAAGATCAATTTACCGAGAATGATAAACAAAACCAGCTTATTACAAATATGGTAAAAGAAGAAAAACTTATCATAGAACCGCTTTCTTATATAAGAGGACGAAGTTTACAGAGAATATTTTTTATAGTTGATGAAGCCCAAAATCTCACTCCGCATGAGATTAAGACTATTATCACACGTGCCGGTGAAGGCTCCAAAGTTGTATTTACCGGAGATATTTATCAAATAGATCACCCTTACCTTGATTCTCAATCAAATGGGTTATCATACTTAATAGATCATTTTAAGGGTCAAAAGTTATATGCGCATGTAAATCTTGAAAAAGGAGAAAGATCTGAACTTGCGGAACTTGCAAGTAATTTGCTGTAAGAGTAATTCACCTTCGGTGGATAATGGGAAACCATCATGATTTTTAAATTGATATTGCTTCCGGTAAATTGACTAAAAATTCATCCCATTCTTGCTTATTTTTAAAGCTGATTATTTATTTTTTAAAAGTTTATTAGATGAAGATTGCAGTTTTATTATCCGGCGGAGTTGATAGTTCCGTTGCATTGCGTTTGTTAAAAGACAAAGGACACGATCTTACAGCATATTATTTAAAGATTTGGTTGCAGGATGAATTTTCCTTTTTGGGAGAATGTCCCTGGGAAGAAGATTTAAGGTTCGCAAGAGGCGTGTGTGAACAAGCGGGAATTCCTATCGAGGTTATTCCTTTGCAGACTGAGTATTGGGAAACAGTAGTTACCTATACAATTTCGGAAATTAAAGAAGGTAGAACTCCAAACCCCGATATTTTCTGTAACAGCTTAATTAAGTTCGGACAGTTTTATGATAAGATAGATCCCTCATTTGAAAAAGTTGCAAGCGGCCATTATGCGAATGTAAAACTGCATAACAATAAATATGAATTAATAATGTCCCCTGATCCCGTTAAGGATCAAACATACTTTTTAGCATATTTGACTCAAAATCAGTTATCCAGAGCAATATTTCCAATCGGTGAATTCAAAAAAAGTGAGGTAAGAAAGTTTGCTCATCAATTTCTGCTTCCCACCATGGATAGAAGAGACAGCCAGGGTATTTGTTTTCTCGGTCAAATTAAATTTGATGAATTTATTAAGCATCATCTTGGCGAGATTAGGGGAGATATTGTTGATATGGATACAGGGAAAAAACTAGGTCGGCATAATGGATATTATTATTATACGATCGGGCAAAGGTCCGGCTTGGGTTTATCGGGAGGTCCCTGGTACGTAGTCAAAAAAGATGTAAAAGAAAACATTGTCTTTATATCAAAAGAAAATCTTTATAAAAGAGAAAAAAACACATTTTCAGTTGGTAAGTTTAATTGGATTTTAGAAGAAAAACCGTCAGTTAATAATTTAAAAGTAAAAATCAGGCATGGTGCCAAGATGTACAATTGCATACTTGATTTTAAAGATGAAAATGAAGCGGAAGTAAAATTAGATAAGCCTGATCAGGGAATTGCACCAGGTCAGTTCGCAGTTTTTTATCAGGATAATTTGTGCCTCGGCAGCGGGGTGATACTTTAATTTAAATATTGAAAAATTCAAAAATGAATAAAAAATTTAATAAGAGTATTTACTTGAATTATACTTTAAACATAAATTTATCATTTAATAAGTGTTTTAGTAACCTCATTTTTATATTTTTAAAATCATAATTAATTGTGTTGGATTAAAATAAGTTGGGAATACGTACTATGTCAAAAACCGAAAAGAATTTAAAAGAAGCTTTTGCCGGTGAAAGCCAGGCAAATCAAAAATATAATGCCTTTGCTAAGAAAGCTGAAAGGGAGGGCTTCCCTAATATAGCCCGTTTATTTAGAACTGCTGCCGTAGCAGAAAGAATTCATGCTGAGGGTCATTTAAATTCAATGGATGGAATCGGAGCTACAGTTGACAATCTTAAGGCTGCTGTGGCAGGAGAAACTTATGAATTTACTGAAATGTATCCCCCTATGCTTGAAGATGCAATAG
Organism: Ignavibacteriales bacterium; assembly: GCA_003142915.1. GTDB lineage: Bacteria > Bacteroidota > Ignavibacteria > Ignavibacteriales > Ignavibacteriaceae > FEN-1297. Next base: position 23,016 of record PLNZ01000184.1, read on the forward strand.
AGGAAAATCACAAAGCTAAACGTATGTTTGGCTATGCGATCAAAGCTGAAGCGGTTCATGCTAAATTGTACAAACTGGCGCTTGCAGTTGCCGAGCAGGGGAAGGATCTGGAAAATGTTGAATTTTATCTTTGCCCTGTTTGCGGTAATATAGAATTTGGGAAACCGGCAGAAAATTGTTCCATTTGCGGCGCATTAGCTGAAAAATTTATTAAACTTTAATTTATTCGGCGGTTAAGAATTATATACATGTATCTTTTATTAAGTAGTGTAAATAAATCTTTTAAATATATTTGCATTAAATAATAGGAAATATTTTGATTTATTTAAGCATATTCAACTTAGTATTTTATAGAAGAAAAAATCGTTTAGAGAACATTGCCAGAGTAATAATTCATTTGAATCTTTACGGCAATATTGACATCTAATTATTAGTTGAAAGGAAGTGATTATCTATGAAATATACGGTAGAAGGTTCTGATCTGAATTTTGAGCAGGAAGTACTAAAATCAGATGTTCCTGTTTTAGTGGATTTTTGGGCGCCGTGGTGCGGTCCGTGCCGTTCCGTTGCACCGATCGTCGATGAAATAGCTATTGAATATCATGGAAAGCTGAAGGTTGTAAAATTAAATACGGATGATAACCAGGAAGTTGCTATCCGTTACGGAATAAGAAGCATTCCTACATTAGGTTTATTCAATAATGGTCAGGTTGTTGACGGTATTATAGGCGCTGTACCAAAGAACTTGATTGAAAATAGAATAAAACCTTTTATTCATGAAATTAATTAATTAATAGGGCAGGTAAACTCCTGCCTTTTTTTCATACCCAAAACAGTCTATAATTAACAAGATAAACTTTAATAATTCTCAAAGCATAATTTTTTAAATTAGGAAAAATTTGAAAGGGTTGTTTGTACTTTTTTTTAAGTTAATCTTCTATTTGAATCTTATCGGAGATTTCATTTGTGTTATCCGGTTTAGTCGGGAATAGGTGAGTTAATACGTCCCCAGCCTTATCAATACCGTGTAAAATCCCTTTACAAAATTCTCCGTTGATAAACATAGTCTGCATTTCTTCTTTAATCTCATCCCAAGTATTTTGAAATACTTTTTCTTTTATCCCACTGTCTGTTAAAATATAAAATTGCCTGCCTTCAAGAAGAATAAAAATTAGAATAGCTGTTTTATCGCGTGTTTTCCCGATTCCTAAACGCAAAAATTCTGCCTGTGCGAGTTCTTTAACCGATTTTCCCCTGTTAGGGAAATGGCGGTGTTCTCTAATGGTAACGCAGATTTTTCCGGTTGTTTTCTTCTCTCTTTCTTTAATTTTATGGGAGATGCGGAGAAGTTCATCGTCGTTAATAAAGTGGTATATTAATCTTTTTTCCATATTGAAACAATTTTTATATATAAAAGTATGAAAGAATGGCAAATATTACAATAAAGAATATTATAAAGGCAATAAAAAAATGCAGTGAATTTATCACTGCACTTCTAACCATACAATGAAAATAATTATTTTTTTGAGACAGATATATTTCCGCCCGAAGTTTTTGCAGTAAGCTCATTTCCGCCGTTATTAAGATCAGCTTCATATTTACCGGATGATATGTTGGTTACATTGTTTCCGGGAAAATCGCAGTGTATACTCCCTCCCGAAGTTGACATCCTTGCATTAGCGCTGAAATCGTGCGGAAGTTTGAGTGTAATATCACCCCCGGAAGTTTCTAAATGAATACCCATATTTTGCCCGGTATAATCTAATTCAATATCTCCGCCGGAAGTACTGGCGTCTATTTTACCATTGCCGCCTTTTAAAATGATACTGCCTCCGGAAGTATAAGCCGAAATGTCACCGTTAAAACCAACTGATTTAATATCGCCGCCGGATGTCTTTAGATCGAGATTGCCTGTAGTACTATCCAAATTAACCTCACCGCCCGAAGTTGAAACTATAGCGCTCCCGTTTGTATTTCTAATAATAATATCGCCGCCGGAAGAGCCTAATTCTATCCTTCCGTTTAGATCCTCCAATCGAATATCACCTCCGCTGCTGGATACTTTAGCGTTATAAGTTCGGGGAAGTCGTATTTCAAATCTTAACTTAATTCCTCTGCCGAAGTTGAAAAAGTTCCAGTTGTCGTGCCCTACGGCAGTTATAGTAACACCCTCATCGCTTTCATTAAAATCAAATTTAACTCTTTTCTCTGCCCTATTATTTCCGAATATCTTGATATAAACCTGCGGCTCATCGGAAGTAGTAATTGTAACGTCACCGGAATAAGCTCTCAGCTTAAAATTTTTTCCAGGCATTGTATTGAATGTTTTTTCATGAAGTATCATGTAGCTCGAATCCTCTAATTCGGTATAATGACTGCATGCGAGGGAGGAAAAACCTAAAAGTATCATCACCGGAATAAAATATCCCCTACCTACGAAATATATTTTTCTCATTACTATCTCTTGTTAGTTTATCTATTAGACTTAGATTTCTTATAAAAGGTTACTATTGTAAAATATTTAACCTCAATATATTCTTTCAAACAATAAATTCCATAATTTAAATGACTGCCGGTTTATACAATAAAACAACGGCAATGTATATAAAACTTATAATATCTCAGGGATACATGAATGGCTCTATTTATATAAAATAATTACGGCTTAATAGCGAATAATCTTTGATTATAAA
>PLNZ01000184.1:25747-27310 GCA_003142915.1 Ignavibacteriales bacterium
TTTTATTATTTATTACTTGTTTTTTTATTATTACATTATTTTTTGATCAGGCAAACCTGCTTGATATTATAATGGGGAATGATGAAAATATCGATATTCAGCACCCTGAAGAAGTTGATGCCTCACTTGTTCAATCTACACCATTTTTAGATCAAATATCATTTGATAAGGTTATTTATTCAGGAATATCCGACATAAATAATGCTACAGACGCAGTGATACTTGCAAAAAAAGTAATTGTTGATGAAGACAGCCCATTTACTGAAACCATATTTGCAGTTGTTCCTGAATCAGGTGATGCTTTTGAAAACGAACTTCAGGAGGATTCCTATACTTTTATTAACATTCAAAGCGGTATATATCTTCACAATCGAACACTTCTAATTTAGAATCTCATAACACCCAATATATAAATTTCAGTTAATGCTTAAGCCATTGATTTATGGCAAGAAGTGCGCAGCAATGTGTAATAAATGATTCAAGTCCCATGTGACTTAATCAGTGCTGCCTATATAATTGATTCATTTTATTTGTAGGTAAAATAGTGGGCTCTATGAGAAGTCGATTCAATAAACTATTATATCAAGTAATAAGTCTATTTACTTTCTTTCTGCTTTTGTCATCAATTTGTTATCCAAAATTACTGGAGGATAATAATGATTCTGTAAAAATTAATTTACCCGGTGCAGAAAAGAAATTTTTACAAAATAATCTTCAACTGCTTGCGGCAAAATATAACATTAATGCTGCACGGGCTTCAATAATTCAGGCAGAATTATGGAATAATCCGAATATTTCAATCGGGCAAAATGTATATAATAAGTTTACCGGGAAATATTTTAACTTTACAAAAACCGGCAATACAGATATACAAATTCAGCAGCTTTTTCTGCTCGCAGGGAAACGTAATGACCAGGTAAAAATAGCCGAAATAAATTCTAATATTGCTGAGGACTCTTTCTATGACTTGCTAAGGACTCTTAAATCCGAACTTAGAACGGATTTATACGACCTTTATTTCTTGCAGGAGTCTCTTTATTTCTATGATGAAACAATCCTTTCCGTAAAAAAGACAGTAGACGCTTCTGAAAAAATTTATGAAAGCCATTCAATTCTTCTCTCTGAAGTGCTCAGATTAAAGTCTCTTTTATTTACACTTGAAAGCGAGAGATTATCCATTAGAACTCAAATTTCAGGAATTGAAAATGACTTGAATATTCTTCTTGCCGATTCCACCGGGATAAATTCTTATTACATTCCTCAGATAAATGTTCAGTCATTTGATAGTTTAGATATAAAGAATATTTCGTTAAATGATGCAATTCAAACAGCCTATGAGAGCCGGTCGGATATTAAAATAGCCGGGTTAAATTTAAAATCTGAAGAAACTAATCTTGCCCTTCAAAAAGCACTTGCTATTCCCGATGTGACTCTTGGCGGTTCATATTCACGTCATGGAAGCTATGTCCCCGATTATCTTGCACTTACACTTTCAATTGATTTGCCGGTATTTAACCGCAACCAGGGAAACATTAGTGTTTCTGAAAATAATATCGAAGCCGA